>JAFZKA010000035.1 GCA_017551925.1 Bacteroidaceae bacterium
TATAACCGAGGTTTTTAATAACCGCCCGACTTGGAAAACGGTCAATAAGAAGAGTAGTAAAAGTATTTGATTACTATATAGACTCTGATTTGAAAGTACTTTAAGGCATTACTGCCCACGTACTTGAAGACGTAAACAAGAGAGGTTTTATTGTTTATGTCTTTTTTTGTTGCCTCACACGAGGATGTACAAGGAAAGACTTGGATGGTTGAACTTTTTAAAACGTTTTGCAGTAGATGGATCAGCGAAAAGCTCCCGTTTATGAAGCTCTGCAGGAGTTCCGCAGGAACAGAGTGGTACCTTTTGATGTACCCGGTCACAAAAGAGGCAGGGGAAACCCTGAACTGGTTTCACTGCTGGGTAAGCAGTGCGTTGAGTTGGATGTAAACTCAATGAAACCACTGGACAACCTCTGTCACCCAATCTCAGTAATCAAAGAGGCCGAAGAACTGGCAGCCGAGGCATTTGGTGCCGCACATGCATTCCTTATGGTGGGCGGAACCACAAGTGCCGTACAGACTATGGTGCTTACCGCCTGCAAGAGCGGCGAGAAGATAATCCTGCCGCGTAACGTGCACCGCAGCGTCATCAACGCTCTGGTTGTGAACGGCGCAACTCCCATATACGTAAATCCCGATACAGACAGCCGCTTGGGTATAGCTCTTGGCATGAAGATATCACAGGTGGAGCGTGCCATTGAGGAGAACCCTGAGGCAAAGGCCATTCTGGTGAACAACCCCACTTACTACGGAATATGCTCCAACCTCAAGAAGATTGTTGAACTGGCTCATGAGCACGGCATGATGGTGCTGGTGGATGAGGCTCACGGAACTCACTTCTACTTTGGTGAGGATATGCCTCTGACCGCTATGGCTGCGGGAGCCGATATGTCATCGGTCTCAATGCATAAGTCAGGCGGCAGCCTTACACAGAGTTCATTCCTGCTTACAGGTCCCGATGTGAGCGCCGGTTATGTGCGTCAGGTGATTAACCTCACGCAGACCACAAGCGCATCGTATCTGCTTATCTCAAGTCTTGACATATCACGCCGCAATCTGGCCCTGCGCGGTAAGGAGCTGTTTGCCGAGGTGATGCGTATAGCAAATTACGCCCGCACCGAGATCAACAAGATAGGCGGTTACTACGCTTACGGAAAGGAACTTATAAACGGTGACAGCGTATTTGACTTTGATCCCACAAAACTTACCGTCTATACTCTGGATATCGGTCTGGCCGGCATTGAGGTATATGACCTGCTGCGTGACGAGTATGACATCCAGTTGGAATTGGGTGATATGGGTAACGTGCTGGCGTACATATCGATAGGTGACCGTATGCGTGAGGTGGAGCGCCTGGTGAGCGCGCTGGTTGACGTAAAGCGCCGTTACAGCAAGGACCGTTCAGGTCTGTTTGATCATGAGTACATCAATCCGTCGGTTGTCATGACTCCGCAGGAGGCTTTCTACGCTCCCAAGGAGGAGATGATTCCCATACGCGAGACCAACGGACGTATCTGTACGGAGTTCGTGATGTGTTATCCTCCCGGAATTCCTATCCTGGCCCCGGGCGAGCGCATAACGCAGGAAATCATCGATTATATACTCTACGCAAAGGAGAAGGGCTGCCAGCTTACAGGCCCCGAGGATGAGAAGGTAGAGCGTCTGAATGTGATTAAGGAAAGTACAACATATTGATTCTGACTGCCGATGGAATTTTGGTTTTCTGAGTTTCATACTCCTAACGTAAAGTTCTCTGTAAAGGTTGATAAGCACCTCTACACTGCTGAGAATGACTTGGGTAGGGTAGATATCTTTGAGTCTCCCGAGTTTGGCCGGTTTCTGGCTGTTGACGGCTATATCATCTTCACGCAGAGGGATGAGTTCATCTATGATGAGATGCTGTCACACATACCTATGGCCGTACATCCCGCTGCACAGAGGATTCTGGTGTTCGGATCAGGTGACGGAGGTGTGGTACGTGAACTGCTCAAATACAAATCCATCCAGCAGATAGACCTGATTGAGATCAATGAGGGCGTGGTTCAGGCCTGCCGTGAGTATTTCCCTGAGATGGCAGAGTCACTTGATGATCCCCGCGTGACCATCTATACGGAGAATGCACTGCGCTACATCCGTCATATAGAGAATGAGTATGATATAATTGTAGTTGACTCGGCCGGATTCTACGGTCCCGGTGAGAGCCTCTTGACTCGTGAGTTTTACGGAAGTTGCTACAAGGCACTCAAGGCCGATGGTATCATGGTAAACCAGCATCAGAGCCCCTTCTATGAGGAGGACCGCCTGGAGACCCAGAAGGCTCACATGCGTATTGTGAACCGGTTCCCAATAAGCCGCGTTTATCAGGCTCACATTCCCACATATCCGTCAGGCTACTGGCTATTCGGCTTTGCGTCAAAGAAGTACCGCCCGGTGCTGGATCTGGATGCCGATGCATGGAACAAACTTGGAATAAAGACCAACTATTACACAACAAACCTTCACAAAGGCTGCTTTGCCTTGCCCGCATACGTGGAGCGCATGCTTGCCGATGTGGAGAGAATAAAGGACTAAGACAATGCTGGACAGAAACGTACAGACATTCATAGGCTGTGATGCCCCTTACGCCGATGCCCGCATAGTGCTGTTCGGCGCCCCGTTTGATTCCACCACGTCATTCCGTCCCGGCACCCGATTTGCACCTCACTCAATCCGTAGCGAATCCTTTGGTCTGGAGACCTATAGCCCGTGGCTGGACCGTGATCTGGAGGATATCAGCGTGTTTGACAGCGGTGACATAGAACTCTGCATAGGCAGCGCCGATAAGGCCCTTGCCCAAATCTCAGAGCGTACCGCCACCATCCTTGCTGACAGCAAGATCCCCTTCATGATAGGAGGAGAGCACTTGGTAACCCTTGGAGCCTTCCGCGAGGTATTCAAGAAGTACCCCGATGTGCACATCATCCACTTTGATGCTCACACCGACCTGCGTGACCAGTACCTTGACGTAAAGCTCTCACACGCCTGTGTCCTGCGCCGCTGCCACGACCTGACAGGTGATGGCCGCATCCACCAGTTCGGCATCCGCTCCGGTGAACGTGCCGAGTGGCAGTGGGCCCGTGCCGGCCACACTGACCTGCATCCGTTCAACTTTGACGGCCTTGCCGAGGTTGTCAAGGGACTTGGTTCTGCGCCCGTCTATTTTACTATAGATCTGGACGTTATGGATCCGTCAGTATTCCCCGGTACAGGTACCCCTGAGTATGGTGGTGTTACATTCATGCAATTGATAGAAGCAATATATACTGTCTGCAACAACTGCAACATAGTAGGTCTAGACGTAAATGAACTCTGCCCGCCCTACGATCAAACCGGAGCCTCTACTGCAGCTGCTTGCAAAATTGTTAGAGAATTATTGCTAAGTCTCAAGTTGTGATGAGCAAATTTTACATATAGGGTTGCAGGACCGTCGCCACCCTCGGCGCGTAAGTGGGAGGGAGAGCGCGAAGCGCGAAGTCCAGCAACCCTATGTGTAAAATTTGCGGGATTAGAAGAATTTACAAAAATAAATACAATGGGAAAAGTATTGGTTATAGGCTGCGGAGGAGTAGCCCAGGTAGCGATTCAGAAGTGCGCTCAGAACGACGCAGTGTTTGACGAGATTTGCATTGCCAGCCGTACTGTAAGCAAGTGCGACGACCTTAAGGCAAAGATTGAGAAGGAGGGTAAGAGCCGCTCCAAGATAACTACAGCTAAGGTTAACGCAGACAGTGTTGATGAACTGATTGCACTGATCAAGAGCGTTAAGCCCGATGTAGTGCTGAACCTGGCTCTGCCGTATCAGGACCTCACCATCATGGACGCCTGCCTTGCATGTGGCGTACACTACGTTGACTCAGCAAACTATGAGCCCGAGGATACCGAGGATCCCAAGTGGCGCGCCATTTATGAGAAGCGCTGTAAGGAACAGGGCTTTACCGCATATTTTGACTACTCATGGCAGTGGGCATATCAGAAGAAATACAAGGATGCAGGCATAATCGCAATCCTGGGCACCGGATTTGATCCGGGCGTAACCAGCGTATTCTCAGCATACGCTCTCAAGCATTACTTTGATGAAATTCACACCATAGATATCCTGGATTGCAACGGCGGTGACCATGGTTATCCCTTTGCAACCAACTTCAATCCCGAGATCAATCTGCGTGAGGTTTCGGCTAACGGTTCATACTGGGAGAACGGTCACTGGGTTGAGACCAAGCCCATGGAGATAAAGCGTGAGTACAACTTTGAGCAGGTAGGCATGAAGGATATGTATCTGCTTCATCATGAGGAGATTGAGTCACTTGCCAAGAACATCCCGGGCGTAAAGCGCATCCGTTTCTTCATGACATTCGGCCAGAGTTACCTTACACACATGAAGTGTCTTGAGAACGTAGGAATGCTTCGTACAGATCCCGTAATGTTTGAGGGTAAGGAGATTGTTCCAATTCAGTTCCTCAAGGCTCTGCTGCCCGATCCTGCTTCACTGGGCCCGCGCACAGTAGGCAAGACCAACATAGGCTGCATCTATACCGGTATCAAGGACGGTAAGAAGCGCGCCATCAAGATATATAACGTTTGCGACCATCAGGAGTGCTACAAGGAGGTAGGCTCACAGGCCATCTCTTACACCACAGGTGTTCCTGCCATGATTGGTACAATGATGGTTATGACCGGCCAGTGGAAGGGTGCCGGCGTGTTCAACGTTGAGGAGTTTGATCCGGATCCATACATGGAGGCTCTGAACAAGTGGGGGCTGCCTTGGGTTGTTGATGAGAACCCGGTGATGGTGGATTAACGGAATCACGGAAAGACGGAATCACGGAATTACGGAAATACGGAATCACGGAATTACGGATGAAAGGGACTGAACTGCAGACACCTTGTTACGTTGTTGACCGCGACAGGCTGGAGGAGAACCTCAAGGTGCTGCGCGGGGTGATGGACCGTACCGGTTGCCGCATACTGTTGGCTCAGAAGGCGTTCAGTTGCTATGCCGTCTATCCCTTAATATCACATTATCTCTGTGGCGCAACTGCAAGCGGACTGTTTGAAGCCCGCTTGTGCCACGAGGAGATGCCCGGCCGCGAGAATCACGTTTTCTCTCCTGCATTCCGAGAGGAGGACTTTCCAGAGATTCTCAGTATCTGCGACCATATTGTTTTCAATTCAATCCGCCAGTTGGAGTTGTTTGGTCCGCATGCCAAGCAGTCAGGGTTACAGGTTGGCTTGCGTATAAATCCGCAGGTTTCAACCCAGCCCGCCGAGCATGCTATTTATGATCCCTGTGCTCCCGGCAGCAGGCTGGGTGTAACTGTTGAAGAGTTCCGCAAGGCATCGGCCGATACTATAGGCATGCTTGACGGATTGCATTTCCATACTCTTTGCGAGCAGAACTCCGATGATCTGGAGACTACGCTGAACGCCTTTGAGGAGCAGTTCCGTGAGTGGCTCCCCAAGATGAAATGGGTGAACTTTGGCGGCGGTCACCATATTACCCGCGCTGATTACGATATTCCGCGTCTGGAGCGTTGCATTGGCCGCATGAAAGACGGATATGGTTTGACAGTTTATCTTGAGCCGGGTGAGGCAATAGCCCTTAATGCCGGTTATCTGCATACCAAGGTTCTTGAGGTGCAGCATCATGAGGGTGCAATGGACATAGCCATCCTGGATACATCGGCCGCATGTCATATGCCCGATGTACTTGAGATGCCGTACCGCCCACCTTTGCGCGACAGTGGCGAGCCTCAAGAGAAGGCATACACATACCGCTTGGGCGGTCCCACCTGCCTGTCGGGCGATATAATAGGGGACTACTCTTTCGATACCCCATTAAAAGAAGGCCAGACCCTCATATTTGAGGATATGGCCATCTATTCCATGGTCAAGAACAACACCTTCAACGGTATGCCCTTGCCGTCAATCTACCTAAAACAGGGTTCAGATTATACTCTACTGAAATCTTTCTCTTATCAGGATTTCAAGTCCCGCCTCTGATTTTACGGACAAACGGGGCGGATGGAAAAACCTGCATGACGGTCTCCCATATTCAAGCCCCTTTCATCGGGATCTAAATTAAGCATGTTAGCGTAGTTTGGTGGCATTTCCCGTCCGTTATCGCTTTTGTGAACATACAGTGTACTGGACCAGATAATACCGCAAGTACCGACCTCAGAAAAGTCATTCACTTTAAATCCCGCTGCGGGAATGAAAATGGAGCGGTCTGTATATCCTTCCTTTTTACTGGTTATAAGGCATCCGTTTATGCCATTCATTGTGGTCCAGACTAATGTACAGTTATTAACCAGTTCCTCCAACTCGTCCTTGGTAGGCATACGCCAACCGCCACCCCACTTAACACAGGCAACATCATCAGCGGGGTCAAGAGTGGTCTTGTTATCAACTGTTCCGTAAGTGCTGTTTGAACAGTATTTGGTAACATAAATCATACCGGAATACCACTTGTATGTCCTGGCTTCAAATTCATTTTTTGTTTCAGTTTCTCCCCACGAATACAAATTACCGTATTGCTCAGGTTTTTTGGCTCCCACGTTGCAAGTTGCCCATTTGACACTGAGCCCCAAGTCAACATATTCATGTCCGGCAACAGTTGAAGAAGTAAACCAGATACTGTCTATGTCATTTACTACATATTGTGTTTTAGTACCGTCATTCTTTTGTATGTTCATATAATACTGTGCTGATGCTGATAAGGTTCCCATTGTGAGCAGTATGACTGCCATAAAGCGCATGAGCGCGGATTTTGTTGCAAACTGTTTCATTTTTTAAGGACTTTGAAGGTTAGGTTTTCTGTGTTGATAATGTACAGGCCTTGAGGCAGGTCTGCAATGCTGAATGTCACACTGCCATCCTGGTCTGTCTTGTAAGTACCGATGGCTTTTCCGTCTGTAGAGATGACTGAGACATTGATACCGGCCTTGGTGCCGGTTATGTTTATCTCATAATCGTCAATGGCAAAAGTGGGGTTCATAATGTCATCCCGAACGGCATCCACCTCAGTCGCAGTATCTGTGAATGTGAATTTGGCAAGTGATGCCAGCGGATACTGCAACTCGGTCTTGGTGGTTTTAAGCACCAGATCATTATCTGTGTAAGTGATTACGGGTTTGTCTTCAAACCCGAAACTGAACTCCTGGCCATCTTTCTGTTGGATGGTCAGATAGTTTTGACCGAACACCGGTGCTGTAAGAAAAACGGCACCCAACAAGGATAAGAAAATTTTCATAAGCGTTATTTGTATAAAAGGAATAAGGATTATTTCAGGTTAATGTTCTGCCTGAACGGGAATTCAGGCAGAACATGAAGAAGTGCAAACAAGTAAGAGATTTTATATTGAAAACGAGACTAGTTGTTCAAATCTATGGGCATACAGGACGTACAGACAGACCCATGTAGCGTGAGCCAGTGTATGATTTCAACTGAACTGTGAAGAATGAGATGGCAAACGCGTAACTTGAAGTAAATAACAAAGAACTTGACCAGTAATACCCTGCTGAACCAACATTGCTGGAATATCTTATGTCCCGATATCCTGCGGCCGGCAGGAAAATGTAACGGTCAGTATAACCGGACTTTTTACTTGTAACCTTGTAACCTGCCACGCCACCAAATTCTGAATTACCTTGGTCCACCCAGGTCCAAGAACATTTGTTGTGTAGTTCATCAATCTCATCCTTGGTAGGCATTCGCCACTTGCCGCCCCATTTGACGTGCGCTACATCATCTTCGGGGTCAAGTTGAGACTTGTTGTCAGCAACGCCATATTCACTAGTATTGATGTATTTGGAAAACTTGACGTCATTGTTTGAGTTGCCGTTCGCATAGAACTTGTAGTTTGTCAAGGTGTAACCGGGTTTGGGCTCAACCTCTCCCCATGAGTAGTAGTCTCCATATTCCTCAGGTTTCTCTGCGCCGACATTGCAAGTGGCCCATTTTACGGATAATCCCAGGTCAACATATTCATGAGCAGTCTTTTCCTTGTTTGATGATAAAGGCTGTTTATTGTCCAGTGTTACACCCTTTTTTGTTTTGATGTCAATAACGCCGTTCCGGGCTTCGGGACCATATAGTTCAACAGCAGTTTCACCCTTAACGGTAGTTATGGTTTTAATGTCAGCCAGTTTGATAATCTTGGCTGTTTCAGGATCTACTCTCTTGTCATCGACATAGAAAATATAGTCTACAGTATCGGCTTGGACTGCATCATCTATAGTATTTGGAACTGCAGCAAGTAACATTGAAAGTAATATTGTAAGCATGATTCTATGTGTTTTATTCGTTTTGTGCTACTATCCTGGTGGAACCGTCCCTGCGGTTGCGAACCATAATGAAGGTGGTAGAACTTCCGTCCTTCATTGTTGCTGTCAATATAACCTTGGTACCTTTAGGCTCTGCAACAATAGATTCAACATTCTGGTTATCCATTTCCATCAGTAAATTCATATTCTCAACTACCTCCATAGGGGTGAAACCGGCATCTGTACGCGGTATGATGAACATAACTATCAGGGTTATGCAGGCTGCAATGGCTGTAAATATCAGACTTATCTGACGTATGTCTTTCTTGCGTTCAGGATCAGACAACACTTCGGCTTTTGGGTAATCCATCAGGATCAGACGGGCTATGTCTGCCTCATCGTCCTCTGCCTTGTGTGTCTGGTAGTATTCAGCCAGCATAATCTCCTCCTGGACGGTGGTATCGGCCTCCAGGTATCTGGCTATGAGTTTCTGTCTATGTTTCTTGTCCTTTATCATATTGGTTTCTTTATTTGCTCCAGTAATTGCTTTCGTGCTGATGAGATGGTTGTTTTAATACTTGTCTTGGGCTTTCCGGTCATCTTGGCTATATCATCAAGTGAAAGTCCCAGTTCATTTCTAAGTTCCAGGTAATGAACCTGAGTGGGGGTCAGTGACTTATAGAGTTCCCGGCGGATTGTAGCGCGGTCCTGCTCATCGGTTAATTCAGTGGCCGATACTCCTCCCTCCACATCAATGTCGGTAACCGGAATAGAGTTTGTCTTTTGACGGCGCAGGGTGGCGGCAGCAATATTCTTGGTTATTTTTACGGCTATTGCCTCTATATCCCTTATAGGATAACCTTCTGTAATAAGGCGCCACAGCGTAAGCAACGATTCCTGAACAATGTCCTCAGGATCCTCATCCATACCGCCACTGGCCTTGTAACGCCAAGCCAGTGCCAGAAGTTTGTTCCTGACAGATACTGTGAATGAATCAAATTCCTGCCTCGTCATTTTTTTACACTCTCTGTATATAGGTTGCAAAAACGCTCCAAAAGTAAATCGAATTTCCGCAAAAAACACAAAAGGAACGTCTGAACGTTCCTTCTGTGCTCTAAAAAATGATACAATTGGGGTCAGAATTGTATTGTTTTCAGATTCTGGGAGTGCGGATGATGTAGAGAATGTTGTTGATTATGTAGGTGACAGCACCTACAATTACACATGAAACTATTGAAGATGCGTTGTCAACCAATGCATGTTGATAGCCTTTCGGGTCCAGATAGGCAAAAGCCCTGAATTCATTGAGAGTCCTGAGAAGGTCAACAAATAAGCATATCAGACACATGGTGATGATTACCTTTCCTACAGAACTGATCTTGCCTGGAGCCTTCCATGCAACGGCTATGGTCGCCAACAAGAGAATAACGAACACTATCGCATCAAATGCAGTGAGTGATTCGAACGTGTATCTGACATATCCCCAAAAACTGTTATAAGCTTCATAATCTATATATTCCATAGTAATTCAAGATTAAAGGTTAATAACGTTCCTTTTGGATTAAAACGATAATGCGCGAAACAAGAAATATCAGTAATCCGTAAAGGAAAAGGATAATCATTATTTGAAATCCGTCCATAAATACCATAGGTGACAGGGCTCCGGCAAGTTTAATATCCAGAAAAGCACCAATGAATTTCCAGAGCCAGGCAATGGCCGAGAGGGCTACTGCAATGGAACCGAAAGGCTTGACCCAACGAGGGGCCTTCCATCCGCAAAAGAGTACTGCTATTAACAATAAGGTGAGCAGGCTCATTGTAACAGGCGGTAATGTAGGTAACAGGTAAGTAAGGAAGGATGGTTTGTCGTCAATAATTCCCTCTACTACTTCCTCAATCAGTTCTTCTTCCATATTTTTAGTTTTTAGGTTTACTGCAAAGATAAGCGGTAGGAAAGATTTCGATACATTTTTTATGGTGCTATATCCCATTCTAAAGAACAGGGCTGTATGTCAAATCCTTCTGTAAATGTCAGAATCAGTCTTAAATGGGATTTGACATTCTTTTTATTGGGAAATCCTTTAATGATTGACTATCTTCGTACGCAATATTTGAAACAGACCTAACCTTTTCTTATTTATGAGAACAACCATTATCATTGCTTATTGGATATTGTCGTTGTTGATAGCGGCGTTGACAGTTATGCTTTTTACTGATAACATTCCGTTTGTAAGAGCTCTGTTCATGGGAATAATGTTCCTGCCCGGTGCGCTTGCCGCCCAATATATGCTGCCCAAGATTTCATTCAGGAAAAGGGGAGAGGGAATACGCAATACCATATATGTGGTTCTTGCCATAATGATACTGGAATACCTGCTGCTAATAATATCTTACAGTTTCCAGCCTTCGGGTACCTATGTTTATATACAAGGGAAAAACTATGCAAATCCGTTGATGTTCCCCAATGATACCGGAGTCATGAATCCGCTGTTCATTACAATAATGGTGTCATTGCTGGCTTTAGGAGGTGCTATGCTGGACCGATGGCTCAGCAAGAACCATCCGGAGATGGACAGTCCAATAACATTCTGCTCTGACAGGAAAAAGGTTTCACTGCTTCCCAGCCAGATGCTTTACATAGAGTCTTGTGATACAGAGGTATATATTCATACTACCGATGGCCGTAAACTGCGTAACAAGACTAGTATTTCCCAATGGGAATCCGTTTTAGGGGAGTCTTTCATACGCATACACCGTGCATTCCTGGTCAACAGCAAATATGTTGATTCCTACAAATCAGATACAGTGAAAGTAGGAGAGGAGACTCTCCCTGTTTCACGCAAATTCCAGAAGGACCTGAAAGACCTGTTACTGTGAAAAACAGATTTACTTTCGCCTTGTTTTTGCAACCTATATATAGACATTCATTTTATTCTTAAATACAATATAAAGTCCCCGGCATATTATGAGAAGAGTCCTTTTGTTTGCTGTTTTATCTGTCGTTTCTGTCATTGTTTGGGGACAGGATATTATATGCGGAACAGTTGTTGACAGTATTACACAGGAACCTCTGTCATCGGCTACAGTCTATTTAAACGGTACGACCCTGGGAACTACCACTGATATTGCCGGGCGTTTTGAACTTAAGGACGTATCATATCCTACTACAATCATATTCAGTTTTGTGGGTTATGAGCCCCAGGCGTTAGACTTGGACTCTAATCCCGGATATCTGACAATCAGTCTCAAGACTAATGATGAATTGCCCGAGATTGTGGTATCAGGTAAGGCTAATAAGAATAAGAGGAAAGACTTGGAGTATTTCAAGAATATGTTCTTAGGTGATGACCGATGGGGCAGAAATGCAGTCATAAAAAATGAGAATGCCCTGATTCTTGACAGATCAAATGAGATTTCATATTACGTCAGGCGGATAAGCAGGAGTTCATACAGCATCCGCACCGTCAATTCAGATATGGTGGAAAGGCATGATGAATATGATGATACTGCAAAAGTGAATAAGACCGTATTCAATGCGTGGGCCACTGAACCTCTTATAATTGATCTGCCTCTGCTTGGTTATGAATTGTATGTGGATCTTTTGAAATTCACTGTTGAAGAAGAGAATTATCATACCAAGTGCGATATGCTGGGTTACTTTTACTACAAGCCATATGAAAATGTGAACAAACGTAAGGCAGACAGTTTTGAAGCAAACCGCAAGAGAGCATATTGGGGTTCAAGCCAGCATTTCCTCAGGTCTTTTTCTCAGAACCGGTTGGCAGAGAACGGATATATACTGTCAATGTTTGAAAATATTGGGAAAGGGAAAAAGGTTATATCGACCCAAATACCTGTAAATATTAATAAATACTCTACCGCTGTAGGTGATAACATGATTCAGATTTATGGTCTCAAGGACAGGAAACTGAAAATATTGTACTATCACAAGAACGACGGTTCTCCCTATACGGGTCCGGAAAAAGGAAAGGGTATCCGTCTTTATTCTGAGTCAGGTATGACTCTGAAGGTTGATACATGTCTGTTCCTTAAAAATGGTAATGTTATGGATAATAACATTGCTTTTACTGGAGAACTGTCAAAGAAAAGAGTTGCAGCGTGTCTCCCTGCTGATTATTTTCCACCTGAAGATTCAGGAATAATAAAGGTGAATAGTTCTGCCGACTATGCCAGTGAACTCATCAGGTTTGCTGAAAACATCCATGAGTTCAACAGCCTGTTTCCACAGGAAAAGGTCTATCTGGAATTTGACAATACAGCATACTTTCAGGGAGAGAACATCTGGTTCAAAGCCTTTGTGACGCATGCCTCCACATTGGAACGTTCTCCCAGCGGAGTCCTTTACGTTGATTTTCTGGCACCCACCGGTCAACTCATCCTGCAACAGAAACTCAAGATTGTTGCAGGACAGGCTGACGGCGCCATTCCTCTGATTGATGCCGGCACATTTCAGACGCGTGAGAAACAGGGCATTGTGGCGTATCCCAGCGGTTTCTATGAGATAAGGGCATATACGCAGAACATGCTTGATTTCAGCCCGGAGGCCATATTTTCACGAGTAATTCCCGTTTATACCCAACCCAAGTATGTAGGAGAGTATGACCGCTCACATGTGGTAACCAATCAGGACAATCCTCTTGTTGAAAAGATACGCGGAAAAACGGTAGAGCCAAAGCGCAATGTCAATGTCACATTCTATCCTGAAGGAGGAGACTTGGTCAACGGTCTTCCGTGCAGGGTTGCATTCAAGGCAACGGGCAGTGACGGATTCGGCGCAGATGGAGTACTCGTGATTACTGGTGTCAGGCAAGCGTTCGAAATGGGAAAAGGTATCGCATATACTACAACTAATACCCGTCGGGACTCTATGGCTACCGCACATGACGGAATGGGATCATTCATAATCACATCTGATGGATCAGAGACAGTGCATTTCATTACCTCTGATGGTGAGAGAATCCGTTGCAATCTGCCCAAAGTTGTAGATAGCGGCTACTCCATGATGGCCGATATGCTTTCAGACACCCGTATGCAGGTGAATATCTGGCGTACCGATGACCGTCTTGGTGAGCAGACGGCACTCGCCGTAACCTGCCGCGGTGACGTGGTCCATTTTGAGGAGATAA
>JAFZKA010000036.1 GCA_017551925.1 Bacteroidaceae bacterium
GGATATCAGGATTATGGATATACTGGAGCCGGAAAAGATGGAACTGCTTGATTTCAACATAATAGACGGTACGCTCCCGGACAGACCATTGCAGAAGGATGAAATTGTTATTACGGAGAATATAAAGAAGGAGTTGGGTCTGGCCGATGTCTGTGATGAACCGACCATTACGATAGGGCGTCAGTATATCATGCCTATAACAGACTTTTATTTTGATGAAAACGGAGTAATCCATGTAAATAATACTGATGCCGGTACTGTGTATTATACATTCCGCGTAATAGCAGTGGTAAGTGATATCTATCCCAACAAGTTTGATGCAGCACCTATTATGTACATCTTGTGTACTCCAGGCAACCGCAGGCTTATGCCGCCATCAGGAAGTGATGATGGCTGGACTGTAGCTCATATTACTCTGACTTATGACCACGGAATGAAATCCAAAATCAGGACTGATGTTGCCCGGATTATGGATGAAACCGGACTTAAATACGAACTTACATTCCCCGAGGACCGTTTCTTTGAAAGCCTTATAAGCCAGGAGCACCTTAAGAACCTGGTGATGGGACTGGGTGTCATCTGTATTCTAATTGCCATATTCGGCACATACTCCATGATTGTTCTGGCTTGCCGTGAGCGCCGGCGTGAGATAGCCGTGCGTAAGGTTCATGGAGCCAAGGTGGGTGACATAATCCGTATATTCGGCCGTGAATACGGCGGCACACTCTTGATTTCAACCGTTCTGGCTTTCTCAATCGGTTACATTTTCATGCATCGTTGGATACAGCAGTACGAGCGTCAGATTACAATAAGCTGGTGGATTTATGCGGCGATACTTGTGGCTATTGTGCTTATTGTTTGTCTTACGGTCGGTTATCAGGTACTCAAAACCGCCCGCGAGAATCCCGCCGATGTAATCAAGAGCGAATAGTACACAGTAGGGACGGTTCCTTTTGTGTAATGGAATGTTTCTACAAGAGGAAAGCTGGTTACTACACAAAAGGAACCGTCCCTACTGTGTCCAAAAATTGGACACTTTAAGGCGAAAATGTACGTTTTCGCCTTTTTTCTTTGGTATATGGGATCAACGGAGAATAATTTTGACCTGTAATTAAAAACGAGGCATTATTATGACTGATATGAAAGGAATAAAAAAGTATATCGCACTGACTGCATGGTGTATGCTGGCCTCTTCGGTTTGGGCAGCCCAGGATGAGGTGGTGACACTCACCCTGCAGGAGGT
The DNA here is from genome assembly GCA_017551925.1 of Bacteroidaceae bacterium. Taxonomy (GTDB): domain Bacteria; phylum Bacteroidota; class Bacteroidia; order Bacteroidales; family Bacteroidaceae; genus Colenecus. Next base: position 1,244 of record JAFZKA010000036.1, read on the forward strand.
GATACGTATGGCGCAGGAGTCATCGCCCAATGCTGTGCAGGCACGCAACTCGTTTGAATCGGCCTATTGGAGTTTCCGCAGTTACAGGGCCAGTATGTTACCGTCATTGTCATTGTCATCAAGCCCGTCACTGAACCGCAGCACACGCAGTGTGACATTAGGCGATGGCAGTGAGCAGTATGCACGCAGCAACAGCCTGAGCACAAATCTGTCACTCAACCTGAGTCAGAGTGTATGGCTTACAGGCGGAACAATATCACTTTCAGGTTCAGTAAGCCGTTTGGATATGCTGGGCGACAATCATACCAAAAGTTACTACTCGCAGCCGTTGCAACTAAGTTTCAGCCAGGATCTTTCAGGTTACAACAGCATGAAATGGCAGCGCAAGACGGAGCCGCTCTATTATAAGATGGCACGCAAGCAGTATGCTGAGACAATGGAACTGGTGGCTGCCAATGCCGTGAACTATTTCTTTAATCTGGCATCGGCCCAGACGGAACTGGAGATTGCCACAATAAACCTTGCTGCGGCTGACACCATGTATGCTTTCGGGTTGGGCCGATATAACATTGGCACAATAACAGAGAATGAACTCCTGCAGTTGGAACTGAACAAACTGAATGAGGAGACCAGCATAATTACGACCCAGATGTCATTTGATGAGGCTGCCGATCAGTTGCGCAACTATCTGAATCTGCCGTCGGATGCACGCATAGAGGTGGTGACATCTGACAGTATTCCGCAGTTTCAGGTGGAACTGAACAAGGCTCTGGAACTTGCCTATGAAAATAATCCCGATATGGAGAGCATGCAGTTGAGCCGTTTGAACAGCGAGAGCAGTCTGGCGTATGCCAAGGCACAGACGGGGCTTAGGGCATCGGTCTATGTGAGACTCGGACTGGCTCAGACTGCCGATGATTTCAATGAGAGTCTCAGACATCTGAATGACGAGCAGTCTATCAGTCTTACGCTGAGCATTCCCATTTTGGATTGGGGACAGGGCAGGGGGCGTGTGCGTGTGGCCAAGAACAATCTTGAACTCACCAATATGCGCCTTGAACAGCAGCAACTCTCATTTGACCGTCAGATAACACGTGCTGTGAGTCAGTTCAACCTGCAGCAGCGTCGGGTGGATATCGCTTACCGCACAATGGTTACGGCGCAGCACCGTTATGAGGTTGCACGCCAACTCTATATGACAGGACGTTCAACTATTCTTGACCTGAACTCTGCCATCACATCAAAAGACTCCGCCTATCGCGGTTATGTATCGGCCTTGAGCACATGGTGGCAACTCTACTACACCATTCGCAGCATGACGGGTTATGATTTTCAGGATAACCTGCTTCTGGAATATCAGGTTGAGAATCTTATTCATGGTACAAATTAAAAACAGTTTCTGATTATGGACATTAAATTACCTCCCAAGAAATGGTATGTAAAATACCGTATACATATTGTTGCCGGCATTCTTGGAGTTGCACTCATAGTACTGCTGATCAAGGTTTCAACTGGACCGCGTGTAATAAGGATAAGCGGCGAGAGCGTGCAGACTGCACAGGTCACTTTAGGTGAGTTTTCAGAGTATATCAATGCTGAAGGTACTCTGCAGCCTATCCAGACTTTGAAGATTTATACCCGTGAAGGCGGCTTTGTGGAACGCATAATGGCACAGGACGGAGCAATGTTGCGCAAGGGCGACACCATTCTGGTGCTGAGTGATCCTGATCTGGAGCGCACCATTCAGGATGCCCGTAACCAGTGGCGCAAGCAGGATCGCAATTTCAGGACCCAGATCATTGAGATGGGGCAGCGTGATATCTCACTGCAGCGTTCCATCATGCAGACAAAGTATGAACTGAACCGCCTGGAGAAACAGCATGTGCTGGATCAGGAGGAGTATAAGATGGGGTTCAAGAGTAAAGCCCAACTTGAGGTGGCCGATGACGAGTACCGCTACAAACTGAAGAGTACCCAACTTGAGATTGAGAGCCGCCGTCAGGACTCAGTGCTTAATGCAATCAAGCGTGAAGCAATGCAGGATGAACTGGAGGATGCACGCCGTCAACTGGCCCGCAGTGAGGCCCGCCTAAAAGATCTGGTCATAACCGCTCCCGCCGACGGTCAACTTAGCGGAATGTCGCTTGAACCGGGCTTGAGAGTAAGTTCTGGCAGTTCTATCGGTGACGTGAAGCGCATGGACGCATTCCGTATGAAACTTAGCATAAATGAGTATTATATAGATAAGATTGAGGTAGGTTGTCCTGCCACCGTTACATATGAGAAAAAGACCTATCCTATGGTCGTGAGCGGAACGGTGCCTGAAATCAAGAACGGCTCATTTGAACTCTATCTTGTGTTCACTGACTCCATGCCTGACAATGCCCGCATAGGCAAGAGTTACCAGGCACGAATAGAACTGGGCGGACAGGCGCAGTCTGTGATGGTACCCAAGGGTAATTTCTACAACTATACTCATGGACAGTGGGTGTTCCGCGTGAATGCTCAGGGAACCAGGGCTGTTCGCGTGCCGGTAAGCATCGGCCGTCAGAATCCGCGTCAGTATGAGGTACTTGAGGGTCTTGAACCCGGTGATGTGATAATAACCACCGGCTATGACCGCATTGCCGATGCTGATGAGGTGGTGCTGGAGTAGTGTCCAAAAATTGGACACTTTTGAGCAAAAAAGAACGTTTTTGATTTTTTTCTTTGGAGAGAGCCGCGTTTGCTGAATAACTTTGAACCGGTATAAAAAACAGATAGTATAAACTCAATAGATAAACAATACGATTATGATGATTGAAGTAAACAACCTGCAGAAAATCTTCCGTACTGAGGAGATTGAGACCTGGGCACTTAATGACGTGTCTTTCAATGTGGCCGATGGCGAGTTCGTAGCAATTATGGGCCCCTCAGGCTGCGGTAAATCAACCTTGCTCAACATCCTTGGCTTGCTTGACAACCCTACCAAGGGTAGTTACAAACTTCAGGGCGTTGAGGTTGCAACTCTTGATGAGAACCACCGTACCGACCTTCGTAAAGGCGTGATCGGTTTCGTGTTCCAGAGCTTTAACCTTATTGATGAACTGAACGTGCGTGAGAACATTGAACTCCCGCTGCTTTATATGGGCGTGCCCGCCAAGGAGCGTCGCCGCCGTGCCGAGGAGGTTATGGAGCGCATGAACATATCGCACCGCGAGAAACATTTCCCCAACCAACTCAGCGGTGGTCAGCAGCAGCGTGTAGCAATTGCCCGTGCCGTGATTGCAGGCCCCAAACTGATCCTGGCCGATGAGCCCACCGGTAACCTGGATTCAGTCAACGGCCAGGAGGTTATGAACCTCTTGAAGGAACTCAACCAGCAGGGAACTACTGTTGTAATGGTGACCCACAGCCGTCACGATGCATCATATGCAAACCGTATAATCAACCTGTTTGACGGAAGCATAGTAAAGGAACTTCCGGAATAATACAGGGGACCGGTCCATTTGCGACATTTGTGACACGACCTTTTCTCTCCTTGTTAGTTTTATAACTTTTCCAGAAACAGAAATGTTTTTCCATTATCTCCAGACCGCACTGCGTAACATAAAGAAGAACTGGCTGTACAACCTGCTCAGTATCTGCTGCATTGCCATCGGCACAGCCATGTTCTCAGCATTCTATTACGGAATCAATTATCGGTATTATGAAATAGCCCGTCGTCCGTTGAATAAACGTACTGCGACGGCGTATGAGGATATGCCCGGTAATGAAATGTACAACGTAAACCGTAAGATGGTGAAAGAAGGCTACCACATGCCGGTGAGTCTTGAGATGATGTCCAAGTTGAACATTCCTGAGATAGAATATGTGTCAGGATACGGAGTGAGTATTCCCGTTGACTTAAAGATATCGGATTCAACAAGAACATATCTTGACGGCTCCGCCAGAGGATTGGAGGTATGCGGAGATTATTTCAAGGTCCATAACCTGACGCTCCTGTACGGAGACAGGACTCCGCAGAATCCCAATGAGATGGTTGTTACTGAATCTTTTCTTAAGAAGATAGGCTATGACAAGGATATCAGCCAGTGCTCAATATCAGAAAGTACCTGGAATAGGGATTATCATATAGTCAATGTCGTTAAGGATGATGTGTGGAGCCGTTATGCAGCTGAAGACATCTTTTTCAACCTGGATAAGAGATCGTTGACTGTCATGATAACCCCAAACAATATCAATTGTGAAGCCGTTCTCAAGAAAGGGGTTGACATCAATGATGTGAACAGGCAACTTTCAACTTCATACATACATGAGAACAGCAATATGATAGTTCAGTTGTTCCATCAGGGCTCCAAATCAGGTGAATCGCTGCTGGGATTCCTGAGCATAATAGTGTTGTTGGTGGCAGCCGCAAACTTTTTCAAGCATACGGTAATGTTGCTGAAACAGCGTGGCAGGGCAAATATAATCCGATACAGCCTGGGCGCCGGCAAAAGGACCCTGTCAATCATGCTTATGTTTGAGGTGGCATTGATTCTTTTATGCTCGCTTGGCGTTGCGCTGTACATATCATTTCACGTATGCACCTGGCTTAATACTGCCAGTTTCCTTGGGGACAAATATTTCCATTACAATGATATTGCAAGACTGGATATCCTGGGAATCTGTCTGGTGGCGCTGGCCGGAGTGGCAGTATGTATCATATCTGTCAGCAGGCAGAACCGTCTGCTAAAGCAAAGGATTGTAACAGAACCGCGTGAAAGAAAAGCGCTTAAATACATTGTAATCTGTGTTGAGACCGTGATTGCGGTGTTTGCATTGACAGTTGCGCTGCATACAATTGTCAATACTCCAAGGCCCTACAATCCTCTGCCCAAATCAGTAAGCCGCAGAACGTTCTATGTAGAGAATGAAGAGATTTCAAACAATAAGGAGTATTTTGAAAAAGTTCGTAGCCTTAAGCAGGTGGATGATATCATTACTACGAATGGAGGATGGAATGATTATCCCAACTTTATGTCTGTCAAAGGTGGTGACGCAACATATCATTTTATATTCCGCGGTACTGACATAAACTATTTCTCATTCTACAACATCCCGATAGAATGGTTTGATCCCATACATCCGGGCCACGGCTTTCTTATGGAAAGGAGTACATATGATGAGTTGGTAAGGGACGGCATTGACCCCAACTCCCTTGAATTTGTAGAGTCAAGTCTGGGTTATTCCAGGAATCTTCATATATCAGGTGTCTTTGACCATTTTATGTGTGATGACCCGTCTGGATATACTCAAAGACGCGACGAGGTTCTGCTTGAAGGGCGTCAGATAAAAGTACACAAGGCATTCTTTTTCAACGAATATCCGGATGCGTATCCTAGAGAATTCTTTGTCAAGTTCAATAATACCGTATCTCCTGAACAGGCCAAGTCACTGCTGAAAAAGGCATGGGAGGAGATGTATCCCATGTCACCTGACGGGTTGATTATCACCTCCGTTCCTGAATATGTCGATGAGGATTTCCGATTCCGTATTTTGGCGTTCAATCTTGGAAGCATAATCTGCATACTGCTGGTAATACTCAGCGTATCATCTTCAATATCGGCCGAGACCAACATGCGCCGCAAGGAGGTGGCACTGCGTAAGATTAACGGCGCCAAGGCAAGCAACATAATGGAACTTTTCATTAAGCCCTACGGCATAATACTTGCGGTGGCTTTCGTGACAGGCAATCTGGCCGCATTCGCTTTTCTCAAGTCAAATGAGGTTTCTAATACAGGTATAAATATGTGGATTGCGCTTGTCGCCCTGCTTGCTATGGTCCTGGTTGTCACAGTCACCGTTTTCCGTCGCATAAGCGCCATCATGCGCACTAATCCCGCCGATGTGATCAAGAGCGAGTGATCGCATTAGCGCTAATGCGGTCACTTTAGCGGATTGAGGTCAGATTTGAACCACTCAATGAATTTGGTTATGCCGTCATGGAGAGAGGTAGAGGGCTTGTAGCCGCACTCGCGCTCCAGTTTTGAAGTATCGGCGTAAGTCTTGAGCACATCGCCCTGCTGCATGGGCAGGAAAATCTTGTTTGCCTCAACACCCAGAGCACTTTCAATCTCGTTTATGAAATCCATCAACTGTACCGGGTTGGAGCAACCTATGTTATAGACTTTCCAAGGTACATTGTTGGGGCACTGTTCTGCAACGGGCTGATGGTCAATGACCTGGATGGTACCCTCAACTATATCGTCTATATAGGTAAAGTCTCGGCTCAGATTGCCGTTGTTGAACACCTTGATGGGCTCACCCTTGCTGATGGCGGTGGCAAAGAGCATCGGCGCCATATCGGGACGCCCCCAAGGGCCGTAAACGGTAAAGAAACGCAGACCGGTGGTGGGCAGGCCGTACAACTTGCTGTATGAGTGGGCCATAAGTTCGTTTGCCTTTTTGGTTGCGGCGTAAAGGCTCACGGGATTGTCAACGCGGTCATCCTCAGAGAACGGCACCTTGTCATTCATGCCATAGACCGATGAAGATGATGCATAGACCAGATATTTTACATCATTGTGACGGCAGCACTCCAGAACGTTCATGAACCCCACAAGATTGCTGTCCAGATATGCGTAAGGGTTGGTGATTGAGTAGCGTACGCCAGCCTGTGCGGCCAGGTTTACAACTACGTCAAATTTCTCCTGTGCAAAGAACTCTGCCATCTGGCCACGGTCAGCCAGGTCCATGGTGATAAGACGGTAGTTGTCAAACCTGGTGCTTTGACGTACCAGACCGTCAATAAACCTGCCGCTGTGCGATTTGATTCCGCACTGTTCCAGACGGCCCAGTTTGAGTCTGACATCATAATAATCATTCATGTTGTCAAGTCCGACCACCTCATCGCCGCGCTCTGCAAGGCGGAAAGCAAGTTTTGAGCCTATGAATCCGGCTGCTCCCGTTACAAGTATCTTCATCTTTTTGTTATTTAGGTGCAAAAGTACATAATTCAGATTTACTTTCCCCATGTTTTTGCAACCTATATTCAGGGGGATTATCTTAAACTATTTCATTACATTTGTCAAAACGACATCAATAACCCTGCATATTATGAGGAGAGTCCTTTTGTTTGCTGTCTTGTCTGTTCTTTCTTCCATAGTCTGGGGGCAGAGCATTATATCGGGAACAGTTCTTGACAGTTTCACCCAGGAACCGTTGCCATATGCCACGGTATATGTGAATGGTACGACTCAGGGAACAACTACTGGCGATGACGGCAGTTTTGTGTTTGAAGGCGTACAGTTACCGGCAACGTTGGTATTCAGTTATGTGGGCTATGAGCCGTTGGCGCTTGATTTGTCACATAATCCAGGTAATTTGACAATAAGACTCAAGGCTAACAGTGAATTGCCTGAGGTGGAGGTGTCGGGCATCTCCAATAAGGATTTCAAAAAGGATCTGAAATACTTTAAAAGCATGTTCCTGGGTGATGACCGATGGGGTAAGCGTGCAACCATAAAGAATGAGAATGCACTGATTTTCAACACATCAAATGAAACTTCATATGAAATCAGGCGGATATACAGGAATACATACAGCGAACGCACCGTCTATTCTGATGTGGTAGAAAGGCATGATGAATTTGACGATACGGTAAAAGTGAATAAGAGCGTATTCAGTGCGTGGGCAACAGAACCTCTTATAATTGATTTGCCTCTGCTGGGTTATGAACTGTATGTTGATCTGGTAAAATTCACTGTCGTACAGAATAAGACACAGACTCATTGTGATATGCTGGGCTATTTTTACTACAAGCCATATGACAATGTGAACAAGCGTAAGGCAGACAGTTTTGAGACAAACCGCAAGAGGGCATATTGGGGTTCAAGCCAGCATTTCCTCAGGTCTTTCTCTCAGAACCGGTTGGTGGAGAACGGATACATGCTGACAACCACTGAAAAGGTCAAGAAAGAAAAGAAACTGATATGGACAGAAATACCTGTTGACGTCAGTAAATGCTCTGCCGATGCAGGAGAAAACATTATGCTGGTTCATGGCCTTAAGGACAAGGTCCTGAGAATCAAATACTATTACAGAGAGGACGGTTCTCCATATATTGCGGGAGAAAAAGGCGTGCGTTTTTATTCCGAGTCAGGAATGACTTTTACTGAAGATACCTGCATGTTCTTTAAAGACGGAACCGTAATGGATAACAACATTGTATTTACGGGAGAACTGTCAAAGAAAAAAGTTGCCGCCTGCCTGCCTGATGATTATTTTCCACCCCAGGATGCAGGAAAGATCAGTGTAGGCAGTTCTTCGGACTATGCCAGTGAACTCATTAAGTTTGCTGAAAACATCCATGAGTTCAACAGCCTGTTTCCACAGGAAAAGGTCTATCTGGAATTTGACAATACAGCATATTTTCAGGGAGAGAACATATGGTTCAAAGCCTTTGTGACGCATGCCTCCACATTGGAACGTTCTCGCAGCGGAGTCCTTTACGTTGATTTTCTGGCACCCACCGGTCAACTCATTCTGCAACAGAAACTCAAGATCGTTGCAGGACAGGCTGACGGCGCCATTCCTCTGATTGATGCCGGCACGCAGCAGACACGTGAAAAACAGGGCATAGTGGCATACCCCAGCGGATTCTATGAAATAAGGGCATATACGCAGAATATGCTTGATTTCAGCCCCGAAGCAATATTCTCACGGGTAATTCCGGTATATACCCAACCCAAGTATGTAGGAGAGTATGACCGCTCACATGTGGTAACCAATCAGGACAATCCTCTTGTTGATAAGATACGCGGAAAAACGGTAGAGCCAAAGCGCAATGTCAATGTCACATTCTATCCTGAAGGAGGAGACCTGGTCAACGGTCTTCCGTGCAGGGTTGCATTCAAGGCAACGGGCAGTGACGGATTCGGCGCAGATGGAGTGCTGGTTGTCGGCGCACGTGACTCTGTAGTTACCGTTCATGACGGAATGGGGTCATTCATAATAACACCTAACGGATTAAGGGCAGTACATTTCATTACCCCGGATGGAAAGAAAACCTTTCTTGATTTGCCCAGGGCAGGCTATAGCGGCTACTCCATGATGGCCGATATGCTTTCAGACACCCGTATGCAGGTGAATATCTGGCGTACCGATGACCGTCTTGGTGAGCAGACGGCACTCGCCGTAACCTGCCGCGGTGACGTGGTCCATTTTGAGGAGATAA
>JAFZKA010000037.1 GCA_017551925.1 Bacteroidaceae bacterium
CATTCCCTGAGGTATAACAATACTGTCCAGACTGCTACATTTGTTGAAAGCATTATTCCCGATGAATGTTATTCCGTCGGGTAGTGTTACAGATTTCAAGGATTGACAATTACGGAAAGCTTTTGCCCCAATTGAGGCTACGCTTTCAGGTATTGTTATGGATTCCAGGGATTGGCAGCCATAAAAGGCATACGGACCAATGAAAATTACATTTTCCGGAATAACTATGGTTTTTAATGAAGCGCAATCGTAAAAAGCATAATCATCAATAACTTTTACATCTTCAGGTATGGTTATTGTTTCCAGGTTGGAACACATTGCGAACGCTCCGTGTCCAACCCATGTGATATTCTGAGGGAGAGATACATAGGTCAGGTTTGTGCAACCATTGAAAATCCAGTTTTTTACTTGTTTAATATTACCTAAAATAGTTACGGAATCCAGATTGCTACAACCTTGAAATGCACATTCTCCTAAGAGCGTGACACTCTCAGGAATGGTTACGGTACGTAAGGATTTACAATCTCGGAATGCTTGCAATCCTATAAATGCTACACTTTGAGGAATGTCAATTGTCTCAAGTGCAGTGCATCCGTCAAAGGCATTATATTCTATTTTCTCTATACCTTCATTAAGTATAACTGATTTCAGTGAACTGCAGTCGTTGAACAGACTGTCAGGCAAAACAGAAACGGGTGCATCAATTACAACCGATGTGAGATTCTGGCAATTTGCAAAGGCTTTTGGTTGCATTGCTCTGACAGTATAATCTTTGCCTTTATACTCAACTGTAGCCGGAATGACTATATCGCCGGAATAAAGTTCTTGGCCTGGAGAAACCACTGCTGTCCTGGACCATTCATTCAAAAAATAGTTTATGCCGTTTATTGTATATGATGGTATGGCGCTAATATTCTTGAATCTGGACCATATTTCGCTGTTCCTGAACAGTTCAACCTTGCCGGCCGGTACTTTAAGTACGGCTTTCTCATACACTGACTCATCAAACACAGAGACAGACTCAATTACAGGTGGAACAATTGATTCAACAGTGATCTCTTTCAAGGCAAAGCAACCTGTAAAGCAATCACTTCTTATCAATTCTATGCCTGATGGTATATAAACAGATTCAAGTGAAGAGCAATCCAGAAATGTTCCTTCTGCTAAACAATAGTTCAGGCTGTTGGGTATGATTATGGATTTAAGTGATGTACATGCGTAAAATGCGTATTCATAAATAGTGCCTATCTTTTGAGGAAGAATGACATTGCTCAAATCAAAACAGCCGTCAAATGCACAAAAACCAATGTCTTTTAAGTTCTCGGGCATTTCTATTTTTTTGAGATAATTACAATTTTGAAATGCACAATCATTTATATGTTCAACACAGTCTGGCAGTATAACTTCAGAGAGATATTTGTTATTATAGAATGACAAATTTCCAATTGTTTCGACTCCATCAGGAACTGTGTAGCAGGTGTCTTTCCTGTCTTGAGGATAGCACATCAGTTCTTTGCCGTCAGGAGAAAACAATACACCGTCTAAAACCTTGTAGCGGGAATCGTCTTCGGCTATAAACCGTTCCAATGAAGGGTTATAGAAAAAAGCTGTCGATGACAACGTTTCAATGTTTGATGTTATAGTGAACTCCCTTATGGTTTGCAGGAAACTGGCTTCAGTATCTATCTGCTTCAGAGATAACGGCAGACAGACTTTCTTGAAGTCGTAATTAAGGTTTTCGCTTTCGCCCAATCTTGTAACATAGTATCTGTTCCCATCATAGTCAACATGCTCAGGTATCCATAGAGTATCAATTCCGACGTAGTCTTTGCCGTCAATTGCCTGAATCATTACAGAGGTGTCAGACAGGATAGTATATCTGAATTTTGTATCAGTAAAGGTTGTTCCTGTCAGGTCGCTTGTGTCAGGTTCTATTCCAATTATGGCAAGCTGATAATAACCATAGTTGTTTTGGTCATATATATCCGCTCCATCCATACACAATAGGGATATTTTGTAATAACCATCATTATAGCCTCCTTGTCCCCAATTTATATGAAAATAGCCATCTTTGTAACCGTCACATACAAAAGCATGACGGGCATCAAGTGTTCTGCCCCCACCATAATAAACAGGTCTGCCTGATGCAAGTTCATTATATATCAGTTCAGCCCAATCATATGATGAATATTCGTATTTATAAACCAGTCTGGTTTGCCTGCTGTAATTGAAACGTTCAATCAATACGTCAAGAACATTTATAGAATTTGCACCAGAAGCATAGGTCTCATAGCCTGTTTCAATTGCCTGTCCACAATAGCGTAGGAGTTCAGCCACAGCATATAGGCTCTCGCCGGTTTCTTCAGTTCGATGTAACGGTTTGATGAGATTCCATTTGAATGTTGTTGCAGGCAGGCCTTCAACTAATTGGGAGTTGCACCAATTAATGTATGACGGAATAGAGTCAACCTCTCCAACAGGCCATTTGTGGTAATACATAATCTGGGCCATAGCAAGAGCCACACATCCGACGGGACATTGTATTCCATCATAGACGGGGCAGAGCAGATTGTAAGGATCAGTTTGCCTCCAATAGTTATCGAGCATTGGCTTGACCTCATTTCTTGATACAGGCGTATCGAGAACAATATCAACATCAGACTTTAGACTGTTTATCTCATAATTATAGTAATCAAGCCATGATGCCATGTTCTCAGGCATATTGTCCAGGTTGATATTACCCTGATCAGAGAATCCCAACACGGGGCTAATCCTGTCATCGGCGGCTATGATAGCGTAGCCGCCATTGTCAGCCGCATTGAATATGTAGAAACTTTCATCGACGGATTCGCCTCTGACCGATGCTTTGCTGGAACTTGTCTGCACCGGCATCATAACCTTGCCCTGCATGAAATCCTGCGCCAGGGCTAGAGCCTCATCACGTGATATACGTTCTGCACTGGCATTCAACACCAGAATAGAACACATTATTAAGGCAATCAGTTTCTTCATATTTATCCTATTGTGTCACTTTACGGACTGTTCCGTCATTGTAGCGGATAATGTTGATGCCTTGCTGTGGAGCGGGCAGTTTGCTGCCGGAAAGGTCATACCATTCTACGGGAACAGCATCGGTATCGGCTGTCTTATCCGAAACATATTCAACCTGGGTTACGTCAAATTCCCGTATCTCACTGAATGCACTCCAGCGGTTATCATTACGGTATGCCTGGACGCTACCTTTAGGCACATATAGAATGCATTTGTCGTTTATACTGTTAAAGACATCTTTACCGATTGAAATCTCTTGAGGATTTTCTGCACAGCAATAGAATGATGTCAAGTTCTGGCAATCATTAAAAGCATAATCTTCAATTATTGTTACACTTTCAGGCAATACTATAGATGTTAAAGAAGTGCAGTTTAAGAATAATTTCGTGCCTATTAATTTTACGTTCTCAGGTATTTTTATTGTCTGCAGATTGGAGCATTTTTCAAATGACATTTGCGCAATCATTGCAATGCTCTGTGGGAGAGATACATATGTCAGGTTTGTACAATGGTAAAAAGTTTGAGTATCTATTTTCTTAATATTACCCAAAATAGTGATGGAATCCAGATTGCTACACCCCCAGAAGGCAAAAGCACCTAATGATCTGACACTCTCAGGAATGGTTATGGTGCGTAAGGATCTACAACCAACGAATACCGCCTTATCTATAGATGTTACGCTTTGAGGAATGTCAACAGCCTCAAGTGCACTGCATCCCAAAAATACTTCATTGCCTATTTTCTCAATTCTATCATTGAATATAACAGATTTAAGTGAACTGCATTTTTTGAACAGGCTGTCAGGCAAAACAGGAACTGTTGCATCAATTACAACCGATGTAAGATTCTTGCAGTTTGCAAAAGCTGCGGGTTGCAAAGCATTGACAGTATATTTTATACCGTTATACTCAACTGTAGCCGGAATGACTATATCACCGGAATAAAGCTCTTGACCTGGACAAACCACTGCTGTCTTGGCAGATTCATTCAGAATATAGTTTATGCCGTTTATTGTATATGATGGTATGGCGCTAATATTCTTGAATCTGGACCATATTTCGCTGTTCCTGAACAGTTCAACCTTGTCGGCCGGTACTTTAAGTACGGCATTCTCATATACCGACTCATCAAATACGGAGACAGACTCAATTACAGGTGGAATAACAGATTCAACAAAAATCTCTTTCAAGGCAGAGCAACCTTTAAAGCAATTTGTTCTGATATATGTTACACCGGATGGTATATAAACAGATTCAAGTGAAGAGCAATTCAGAAATGTTTCTATTGACAAGCAAAAGTTCGGACTGTTAGGTATGATTATGGATTTAAGTGATTCGCACTGTTTAAATGCTTGTATAGAAATAGTGCCTATATTTTGTGGCAGAGTGACATCATTCAGATCATAACAGCCCACAAATGCTTCAAGGCCAATGTCTTTCAGATTATCCGGCAGATTTATTTTTTTCAAACGAGTACAATATTGAAATGCACAATCATTTATGTGCTCAACACAATCCGGCAATTTAATCTCATAGAGATAATAGCTGGCATAAAAGGCGCAGCTTCCTATTATCTCAACTCCATCGGGGACAGTATAAGATGAACCTTTCTTATATTGAGGATAGCAAAGAATTTCCTTGCCGTCATGGGAGAATAATACGCCGTCTATAACCTTGTAACGGGAATTATCCTCATTAATGAATTTTTCAAATGTATAGCTATATCCAAAAACAGTTGATGATAACATTTCAATGTTTGACGTTATAGTGAACTCCTTTATGGTTTGCAGGAAACTGGCTTTATCGTCAATTTGCTTCAATGATGACGGCAGATACACTTTTTTAATGTTATAATTACGGTTTGAACTTGAGCCTAACCTTGTAACATGGTATCTGTTCCCATTATAGTCAACATGACCAGGTATCCATAAAGTATCAATTCCATAGTAATCTTTGCCGTCAATGGCCTGAATCATTGCGGATGTGTCAGACAGGATTGTATATTTGAAATATCCATCCATGAGAGTTACTCCTATCAAACTATTCTTTTCAGGCTCTATTCCAATTATGGCTTGCTGTAAATAACCATAGTTGTTTTGATCATAAATATCTGTTCCTTCTTTAGTCAGTAAGGATAGTTTGTAATAACCATCACAATAGTTTCCTTGTCCCCAGTTTATGTGGAAATATCCGTCCTTGTATCCGTCACATACAAAAGCAAGTTCATCATCCGATGTCCTGTATCCACTATAATAAACAGGTCTGCCTGATGCAAGTTCATTATATATTATTTCATTCCAATCGCATGATGAATATTGCCATTTATAAATCATTTCTGCTTGCCTGCTATAATTGAAACGTTCAATCAATGCCTTAAGAACGTTGCCGGAATTGGCAGCGGAAGCATAAGGATGATATGATGTTTTAATAGCCTGCCCGCAATAACGCAAGAGTTCGGCCACAGCATAAGCACTCTCATCTGTTTCATAACTGAGATATGAAGGCTTAATGAGATCCCATTTGAATGTTGTCGCGGGTAGGCCTTCAACCTGCTCATTATTGTGCCATAAATTAGCATATGGCGGTATAGAGTCAACCACTCCGACAGGCCATTTGTGGTAAAACATAATCTGGGCCATAGTAATAGCGTAACTGCCAACAAGAGACCTTGCTCCGTCATAGACAGGGCAGAGCAAGTTGTATGGAGAATAATTATTCCAATAGTTGTTGAGCATTGGTTTGACCTCATTTCTGTAAACCGGTGTATCAAGAACAATATCAGCATCAGACTTAAGAATGTTTATTTCATTCTTATAGTACTCTAGCCATGATGCCATATTCTCAGGCATGTTATCCAGGTCAATATTGCCTTGATTAGAGTATCCCAACACGGGGCTAACTCTATCATCGGCGGCAATTATTGCGTAGCCGCCATTATCGGCAGCATTGAATATGTAATAACTCTCATCATTTGCACCCCCTCTGACTGGTGCTTTACTGGAACTTGTCTGCGCCGGCACCATAATCTTTCCTTGCATGAAATCCTGTGCCAGAGCCATAGCCTCATCACGTGAAATACGTTCTGCACCGGCATTCATAGCCAAAATTGTACACAACGTTAAGGCAATCTGTTTTCTCATATTATGTTTGTTTAAGTGTTTTATTTTGAAAAGTCAAAGATACACCAACTGCTACTTATTTGCAAAAGTCTGCGATCCTACTGTATTACTTTACGGACTGTTCCGTCACTGTAGCGGATAATGTTGATGCCTTGCTGCGGAGCGGGCAGTTTGCTGCCGGAAAGGTTGTAGTATTCAACAGGAACGGCTGCTTGAGGGACCACAGGTTTTACTGCTGTTACATCAAACTCCCGTATCTCACTGAATGCACTCCAGCGCTCATCGTCACGGTATGCTTGGGCACAGCCTTGAGTTACATACAATATGCATGATGCATTGATGCGGTTAAAGACATCTTCTCCCAGTTCAATCTCTTGGGGATTCTCTACGCAGCAATAGAATGATGTCATACTTTGGCAATCCTCAAAAGCCATATTCCCAATCTTTCTGACATTTGCAGGGATGGTTATTGTTGTGAGTGAGTAACACTCAATGAATACATAATCATCCAGTTCTGTGATACTCTCCGGTAATATCACGCTTTTAAGGTTATAACACCTGTCAAAAGTAGCTCTCTCTATCTTTCCCATTCCTTGAGGTATAACAATACTGTCCAAATTGTTACATATCACGAAAGCATTATCCCCAATGAATGTTATTCCGTCGGGTAGTATTACGGATTTCAAGGATTGACATTTAGCAAAAGCTTTTGGTTTAATAGAATCTACACTTTCTGGTATTGTTATGAATTCCAAGGATTGGCAGCCGTGAAAGGCATACGAACTAATGGATTTTAAACTTTTTGGAAGAACTATGGATTTTAATGATGTGCAGTCATAAAAAGCATAATCTTCAATTGTTGTTAAACATTCAGGAAGAGTTATCGATGTCAATGAAGTACAACCGAAAAAAACAGACTCACCTATCAATGTTACTTTTTCAGGTATGGTTATTGTTTGCAGGTTGGTACAGCAGGCGAATGCCCAAGCAAAAAGCGTAATAAGACTTTTGGGGAGAGAGACATAAGTCAGATTTGTGCAATTGTAAAAGGCTGAACTTGATATCGTTTTAATGTCACCCAAAATAGTAACGGAATCCAGATTACTACAATCCATAAATGCATTTCCATCTAATTTTTTGACACTTTCAGGAATGGTTATGGTGCGTAAGGATTTACATTCACTAAACGACGACATGCCTATAGACTCAACACCTTGGGGAATGTCAATTGCTTCAAGTGCGCTGCATCCGCTAAAGGCATTGTCTCCTATTTTCACTATATCATCATTAAGCTTAACTGATCTAAGCGAACTACAGTCTTTGAAAAGACTGTCAGGCAAGACAGAAACGTGTGCTTCAAATACAACCGATGTGAGGTCCTGACAACCGGCAAATGTCCCGAGTTGCAAAGTTGTTACAGAATACTCTACACCGTTATGCTCAACTGTAGCAGGAATGACTATATCACCGGAATAAGGCTCTTGTCCCGGATATACTACAGCGACCTTGACTGATTCGCTCAGATTATAGTTAATACCGTTTATCGTATATGAAGGTATGGCGCTGATGTGTTTGAATCTGGACCAGATTTCTGCGTTTCTGAACAGGTCAATTTTGCCGGCCGGTACTTTGAGAACAGCATTCTCATACACTGACTCATCAAAAACAGAGACAGACTCAATTGCAGGTGGAATAATTGATTCCACAGTGATCTCTTTCAAGGCAGAGCAACCTGTAAAGCAATCACTTCTTATCAATTCTATGCTGGATGGTATATAAACAGATTCAAGTGAAGAGCAATCCAGAAATGTTCCTACCGCTAAACAATAGTTCAGGCTGTTAGGTATGATTATGGATTTAAGTGATGTACATGCATAAAATGAGTAGTTATAAATGGTGCCTATCTTGGGGGGCAGAATGACATTATTCAAATCAAAACAGTCTTGAAATGCACAATAACCAATGTCTTTTAGATTATCCGGTAGATTTATTCTTTTCAAATGAGTACAATCTTTAATTGCAAAATCATTAATACGATCAACGCAGTCAGGCAAGATGATATCAGATAGATATTTATTATTATAGAATGAACCACCTCCAATTGTTTCGACTCCATCTGGAACCATGTAGCAGGTATCTTTCCTGCCTTGAGGATAACACATCAGTTCTTTGCCGTCAGGAGAGAACAATACGCCGTCTATAACCTTGTAACGGGAATCGTCTTCGGCTATAAACCGTTCCAATGAAGTGTTATAAAAAAAAGCTGTCGATGACAACGTTTCAATGTTTGATGTTATAGTGAACTCCCTTATGGTTTGCAAAAAACTGGCTATCACATCAATCTGTTTCAGTGATGACGGTAGATATACTTTTTTAAAGTTGTAATTAAGGTTATAACTTCCACCTAATGTTGTAATATAGTATCTGTTCCCATCATAGTCAACATGCTCAGGTATCCATAGAGTGTCGATTCCATAATAGTCTTTACCGTCAATGGCCTGAATCATTACAGAAGTGTCAGAGAGGACAGTATAACAGAATATGTTATCTGCAAAGGTTGTTCCAATAGTACTGTCTTTTTCAGGTTCTATTCCTATTATGGCATGCTGATAATATCCAAAATTGAAATGGTCGTATAGACCAGTTGCAAGAGGATTCAATATGGACAGTTTAAAATAACCGTCACCATAACTGAATTCATTTGTTCCCCAATTTATATGGAAGAATCCATCCTTGTATCCGTCACATACAAAGGCATGGCCGCTATCAAGTGTCCTGCCCCCATCATAATAAACAGGCCTGCCTGATGCAAGTTCATTATATATCAGTTCCTCCCAATCGTAAGAAGAATATTGTTCTTTGTTAACCAATTTAATTTGCCTGCTGTAATTGAAACGTTCAATCAATGTTATACAAGCAGCTTCAGTACTGGCATAGGATTTATCAATGGTATATTCCATTTCAATTGCCTGCCCGCAATAGCGCATAAGTTCGGCCACAGCATAAGCACTCTCTTCTGTTTCATAATCGTAATATGAAGGTTTAATGAGATCCCATTTGAATGTTGTTGCAGGCAGGCCTTCAACTAACTGGGAGTTGTATTCATTAATGTAAGGCGGAATAGAATCAACCGCTCCAACAGGCCATTTGTGGTAATACATAATTTGAGCCATAGCAACAGCAACACAACCTACAGGACATTGTATTCCGTCATAAACGGGGCAGAGCAGGTTGTATGGAGATTCTTGATGCCAATGGTCGTTGAGTAGTGGCTTCACTTCACATCGTGAAACAGGCGTATCGAGAAAAATGTCATCATCAGACTTAAGGCTGTTTATCTCATACTCGTAATACTCAAGCCATGATGCCATGTTCTCAGGCATGTTGTCCAGGTTGATATTACCTTGATCAGAGAATCCCAATACGGGGCTAACCCTGTCATCGGCGGCAATAATAGCATAACCGCCATTATCAGCAGCATTGAATATGTAGAAACTTTCATTGGCAGATTCGCCTCTTACCTGCGCTTTGCTGGAACTTGCCTGCACGGGCACCATAACCTTGCCCTGCATGAAATCCTGCGCCAGAGCAAGAGCCTCATCACGTGATATCCGTTCAGCATTTGCATTTGCAAAACAAAATACACTCAATAAAAATGGAATCAGTCTCTTCATAATAGTCCTTATTTGCACGAAAACTTGAGGATTATGGTCTCGGAAACCGTCGCCACCCTCGGCGCGTCAGAGGGAGGGGCCCGCGCCGTAGGCGTGGGAGGGATAGCGCGAAGCGCGTAGTTTCAGAGATCATAATCCTCAAGTTTTCCATTCCAATTGCGCTTTAATAAAATCTTCCAAGTGTTGTCCCCGGATAGTAGTGCCGCAGGATCTCGCGATAGGTGTAGCCCTTTGACGCCATTACTGCGGCTCCTATCTGGCAGAGCCCAACCCCGTGCCCCCATCCGGCTCCGTGCAGAATAAACCCGTCAGGCGTCTTTTCCACAACAAATGCGCTGCTGAACAGATGTGATTCTGACAGCGTGCGCCTTATCTCCAGTTCCTTGCCGATGGTAACCGTCTGCTTAGTCCCTTCTATCTCCAGTTCATAAATACGGCCCGATGGCCCGCGCTTGATGGGGCGCAAGTCAACAATGTCACCAATATCAAGACCTGATTTTCGGCTGAAAATGTCAGATATCTGTTCTGTAGAGTATTCCACGGTCCAACGGTAATAGTCAGGCGTTTCAAGGTCGTACCCGTTAAGTGATTCGGATAGTATGTTGCCGTCTGCCGAGTTACAAAAAGACTTGGGTTCTGAAAGTATCCACTGGCGGGCGTTCTCCTCAATGGTCAGGTCTGGGAGCAGGCCTTCATTTATACTGCTGTCGCGTAGGGGAATAAGGTAGGTCTTATGCTCGTCCTGCCAGCAGGTTTCAAACTGCTCAGTTACACCGCCGCAGCATTTGCTGAACCGGGCGTCACACAGGTGGCCGTCAAAGACCAAAGTCTGGCCAAGAGTCTCCCTGACCGCGGCCTGGGCTGCCGCACTGATTATGCGGGTGCGTCCCTGGTAACGCTGGCAGTGGTCATCGGCACAGACGTCAAACAGCGTGTGCTGGTCATGGTCATACCACTTGATTATGCGGTTCAGAATGTAATCATGACCGGCCGATGAATCAGTTGAGGCTGCAGCACTGGTCTTGCGGAACGGAGAGCGCAGTTGCGCCAGCACCCAACTGCGTGAAATCACGGCATGGGCTTTGAGGAACTCCTTGGGGGCGGTGGGTTTCATCTCTGAAGAGATTACGCTGGTCAGGTACTCCTCAACCGGAAGTATGTTGATGGCACGCACCTTATCGCCATCAGGTATAAATTTGAGTTGCCCTGAAAATGTCTGTTCCTCATTGCGCTGCCAGTGGAAACCTATACCGATTGTCACATCATGCAGAGTGAATGTGCTGCCATGCTCGTCGGGAGTGAGTGTAAGGCTGTCTATAAGTATGCCGTTCCAACTAAGGCGCCCGCCCATGACACTGATGGCCATTTCACCCTCAAAACTGCTGCGACCGTCATTGAAACTGTCGTTAAGGCAGAAACGTATCTGTTTGGCGGCCATGATGCCAACCTTTATTTTGGGTTGCTGAGGTGTTACCTGACGGTAAATGTCAAGAACCTGTTTCTCTGTGAGAGACTCAAAATCCTCCTTGCGCGGTGTGATTACAAGGCCGAACATGTCAACCGCTCCGGGACTGACCATGACCTTGTCAGGCCCATCGGAATAATAGCAGTTGGGGCGATGCTTTCCGCGCGGAATGATGGCCGTAATCACCTGACCGTCACGGTTGAATGAGAGCACGTTCATGCGCGGCTCATACTCACCGTCATAGATGGTCATGCCGTTGACATATTCCATGAGTTGTTCTGCACTGCTGTCCTTAAACACAATGACGGGAAATCCGAACGGCTGAATGGTTACCGGCTCATTCTTGGCCGACGGTTCATTGTTGCGCATTTTATCTACCAGAGGAATACCTTCTGAACGGCCAATCTGCATATGCAGATGGTCCGGGGCCGATGCTCCGCTGCGTGGCCCGTTGTAGAAAATCATGTATCCCGGCTCAAGAATAGAGGCAATCTGAAGCATTTTTTCACAGCAGTCCTTGAATGCCTGCAGGCGGTGTTCGCGGCTCACCACACAGAAATGCTCACGCAGTATGGGGTAGGGGTTGAGCAGCAGATCAAATCCGTCACCAGCATCGGTCGCAATTTGTTCAACGGGGCGGTTCTCTGCGCAGAGAAAACATGAACGGGAGGCTATCTCGGCAGGTTTTACCTTTGCTGTGGTGGAGATGATACGTGCGGGGTTGTGTTGGAGCGCAAGCCCTGATGATGAGAGTACACGGGTCTGAACCTGCTCCAGGTTGCTGAATGCCTCACGTGCCGCAGGCCATACGTTGAGTTGCTGCTCAAGACAGACATCCAGATGCTTGAAAATATTGTCTTCCATTAATTGTTGTTCTTGATTCGTCTCTCCAGTTCTGCTGTACGGAGAGAGTCTTTGTACAGGTTGTTGGCGTTTACTTTTTCAGCGCTCAGGGCGGCATCACTGTTGCCCTCCCAGCGGCGGCACAGGTAGAGTTCGTCAAAAATGCGCCCCAGGCGGTATTCACCGGCTATGCGTATGGCTACGGCGTAATCCTCACCGTAACTCACGTTGGGGAATCCAATCTGCCGTACCACAGGTGTGTAGAATGCGCGCGGGGCCCCCAGGCCGTTTATGCGAAGGGCGTTGTTGGGGCCGTTCTCATCGGTCCATTCTTTATGG
>JAFZKA010000038.1 GCA_017551925.1 Bacteroidaceae bacterium
AATTGGTCAGTTCAATGATGCAGTTAACAATTACATTCTTAGGATTGAATGATTTGACCAGTTCGTATGATGCACGCAGAGTTCCTCCTGTTGCAAGAAGGTCATCATGTATCAGTACCACGTCATCGGTACTTATAGAGTCCTTGTGCATCTCTATACGGTCAAATCCATATTCTTTCTTATATTCTATGCTTACTTTCTCATACGGAAGTTTTCCCGGTTTCCTTATGGGAATAAAGCCTGCATTAAGTTTATAAGCCAGGGCGGCACCTACTATGAATCCTCTTGATTCAACGCCACATACCTTTGTGATGCCTTTGTCTTTATACATCTCATAGAGTGAATCCACAATCTCATCCATGTCATCAGGATTCATGAACCATGATGTGACATCTTTGAATTGCACACCCTTCATGGGGTAATCAGGTATATTCCTGAGATGGCTTATAAGTGTTTGTTTACTCATATCTCTAAAAATGTTTCACGTGGAACATTGTAGAATTCTATCTGTTTAACATCACCAGCAAAACGTTGATGTCGCTGGGTGAGACCCCCGGAATGCGACTTGCCTCAGCCAATGTTTCAGGGTCATGTCTGATAAGCTTCTGTCGGCACTCGGTTGAGAGTGACAGAATAGAACTGTAATCAAAACGACCTTTGATGCGTATATCCTCAAGGCGTTTCATCTTATCGGCGATAAGCCTTTCGCGGCTGATATATCCGCTGTATTTCATGAGAATCTCTGCGGCCTCAATTATCTCATCCTTGCGTTCTGCCGGTGTCTTGTCCAACTCTGCTTTGAGCGCTTTTATATGTTGAGACAGATTGTCAAGTGTGAGTTGCGGTCTCTCAATCAGATCAGCCAACTTGCATCCCTCGCGTAGCGGAGTCGTTCCAAGTTGCTCAAGAGCCTGGTTAATCAGAGCCGGTTTTACTGAGAATCCTTTGGCAAAATCAACAATCCGGTTTATTTCGTCGCGTTTGGAGCACATAAGGTTGTAACGCTCCTTGGTGGCCAGACCTATATTGTATGCACGCTCGGTAAGGCGCAGATCTGCATCATCCTGACGCAGGAGTATGCGGTACTCCGCTCTGGATGTGAACATACGGTACGGCTCATCTACACCTTTGGTAATAAGGTCATCAACGAGCACTCCTATGTATGCTTCATCACGTGCCAGAGTGAACGGTGCTCCGCCATGGCAGGTAATATGTGCATTTATTCCGGCCAAGATGCCCTGGCCGCCGGCCTCTTCATATCCGGTTGTTCCGTTAACCTGCCCGGCCATAAACAGTCCGGACACAACCTTTGATTCAAGTGTGTGCTTGAGTTGTGTCGGATCAAAGTAGTCATATTCTATGGCATATCCGGGGCGGTATATTACCAGGTCGCGGAAAGCGGGAATCTCTTTCAATGCTTTGATTTGGATGTCCATTGGCATTGATGATGAGAATCCGTTCAGATACATCTCATTGGTTTCTTCACCTTCAGGTTCCAGGAACAACTGGTGCTGGTCACGGTCAGGGAAAGTTACCAGTTTGGTCTCTATGCTGGGGCAATATCGCGGACCGATACTTTTAATCTGACCGTTGAAGAGAGGGGAGTCTTTGAGTCCGGAGCGTAACACCTCATGTACACGCTCGTTGGTATAGGTGGTCCAGCAGCACATCTGTTTGAGATGACGTTCTGAACCCATGAATGAGAAACGGTGGAAATCATTTTCACCATCCTGGCGCTCCATCTCATCAAAGTGTACGCTGCGGCTGTCTATGCGTACCGGGGTACCGGTTTTCATTCGGCCGGTGCGTATTCCATGTTTCGTTATGGATTCTGTAAGCAGGTATGATGCAGGTTCTGAAATTCGCCCTCCCGGCATTGTCACGCGGCCTATATGCATCAGTCCGTTCAGGAATGTACCGGCGGTCAGAACTACGCACTTGCAAGAGAATTCCGCTCCCTCAAGTGTTTTTAATCCTGTAACCTGTCCGTCTTTTACCAACAGTTCTGTAACGGTATCCTGCCAGATACTCAGATTGGGTTGATTCTCAAGGACCGTCCTCCATGCCCATATGAATTTGGCCCGGTCACACTGGGCGCGCGGGCTCCACATGGCGGGACCTTTGGAGCGGTTAAGTATGCGGAACTGTATGGCTGTTGAATCGGTAACCAGACCCATATGACCTCCAAGAGCATCTATCTCTCTGACTATCTGACCTTTGGCTATACCGCCAACGGCTGGATTGCAACTCATCTGTGCAATCTTGTTCATATCCATGGTTATCAGACAGGTCTTGGAACCCATCTGAGCGGCTGCGGTAGCCGCCTCACAACCGGCGTGTCCGGCACCGATAACTATAACGTCAAACTTAAAGTCCATACAAGGCTCAAAGTTACTGCAAAATATTGGAACACAATAAAAGGGAAACCTATGTTCTATTTAAAATCGCGCCTGAATATGGGTAAAGGGGAGCAGTTTCTCCGAGCTACTCCGAGACTTTCCGGACCCTAAACGGCGAACTCCTTATTAAAACTTTATGTTGAGAACTTTGATGTTGTTGCCATCGGGCTTGCGGATGATCTGAAGCTTGGATCTGTTTTCCTGCTGTATAATACCGTTCAAATCATAATACTTGCCATTTGTGCCGGTTTCATATACAGGACTTATTTCACTGGAGTTGTTTATAACCTTATACGGGTATTTTGATGCGGTTGAATTATCGTCGTTTGAAATACATAAGCAGTCTGTTCCAAGAAATGCGGCACCTACTGTTCTGGAAAATATACCTCCATAGCATTTAATGGAGCAACCTTTGTCTGCATACAGCAATGTGGTGGCATTCAACTTGCAGTCATTAATGACCACATTTCCTAATGACAGGCAGCCATATCCGTTACCGGTGTTTTCAATATCGGCATTGTCAATGACAGCTTCACCTTTAAAATAGAGAACCATATAATCACTGCTGAATTGCCCGTTGGTAATAAATGTTACAGTACCCGGGGTAGTATAGAGGGCAATGCGGTTATCATTTGAGTTTTTTGTTTTTGACAGATTTCTGAAAGTTCCTCCATTTATGGTCAATGTGTCAGCATTTGCATAGAATATTAATACGCAATTATTTCCGGTAGTAGTAAATTCACCATTGTCAATTTTTAATTTACCTGCCGAAAGGATAACTTGGCCAATGCATGAGAACTTGCCGTCATTGATAATTGTTGTTGAATTTTCCGCAGCCACTATGCATCGACGAAAATCTTTTTCTGAAGAACCTATTTCAGTGACTTTGTTGACATACTCTCCACCATTAATAGTCAGCAGGCCAAAATTGTAGAAAATCTGCGTATTTCCTTGTGAAACTGTTATTTTTCCACCATCTTCACTGTCATTTACAGTAAAAGACCCGTAATTATCGAATAAAGAATTTTTATAAAAATCAATTTCAGAACCGTTCAAGTCCAAAATAATGTTTTGACCAGGTAAGATAAAATAAGTTTTGGAAAGGTGCAGGTTTTCTACCATCTTTATATGCGTAGTTACTCCATTGTAAGGAGCCTGAGCAAAGGCAATATCAAGTGAAGGACATTCTATGCTGTCATTGACAATGGCTACAGTCGGAAGTGTGTTTGTCGGTTGAAAATTCAGTATAGCGGACTGATCACTTTCTATGTAGTGGTGATTTTCAGTATAAAGTGCGTCTAAAGCAAAAAAACCGTTTTCAGAGCCTCCCCATCCCCAGTTAATGCTGAAATAGTTCTGGTCGGTATATCCGTCAATAACGAATGCATGGCCAAATCCAATACGACCTTCCTCATCTCCGTGATAGATAACAGGATGATTGTTATCAAGATCAATCTTCAATAGTGAATACCACTCTTCAGGAGTGTAGTCATTTTTATATGATTTGACAGAATTGTATCCGAAATATGAAAAAAATGCTTTTGTTTGATTATCATAATTAGAGATGGTGCTGGTTCCATTTATGGAGTAATCTGATTGAAGGGCTGCACCTATATCGGCCATCAGCAGGGCAACGTTGTCTGCCTGCTGGCTGGAGTACTGACCCGGAACAAATTCCAAAGGCATTGAGTCCCAATCATATGTATGCTGGTTCAGGTTTCTGGAATTGACATAAACGCCGCTATTAGGGCTGGTATAAGCCGGGGTGGTTCCACTGCCTTTTGCAGGGTAGCCATAATATTTCATAGCTATAGCGTATGCAGTTGCCATACAACCTGTAAAGCATCTGTTCCCGTTTTGCATGGGGCATTGCCGGTTGTACGGATCGTCTTGATCCCATTTTGCTGTATTAAGTTGCTTTACCACATTGCCGATACCGGGAGACTGCCATAAAAGAGCCACTTCGGCACTCTGTTCCACGCCGTTCTCACGCGCATACATTATCTGTCTTTCCATTTCATCCAGCCATTCTTTCATGGCAGGCGGAAGTTCTGCGTTTTCTTTATTCTGATGATCAATACTATAACCGAGAATAGGCCGGGCAACATCGTCACCTGCCACAATTATGAAATCATTGCGGTCAGCACCGCTGAATATATGATATGCCGGAGGATCTACAGTTGATTCCTTTAAGATAACGGGGGTGTCACCAGAGGAGCGTGACAAAGACATATTCTTACTGCTCAATCCTTTAGCGGCAAGAAAACTGTTAACCGTTTCCATCGCGTTTTCTTGAGTAACAACTTTTGCGTTTGCGTTGAGAGTGACAAGAAAAAACGCTAAGAGAGCGCAGATTTTAATCTTGAATTGTATTGTTTCCTTTTTATGCATGTTGCGAAGATAGTAAAAAGAAATGCGATGAATTCTTTTCACCGCATTTCTTTTATATAGCCGTATCTATCTTTATTTCTTTTTCTTCTTGCCTTTGGCAGGAGGATTCAGTTCATCCTTGGCTGCCTGCAGAAGTGTCTGGAACTCAGGCATGGTGTGCAGATGAGCCAGTGTGGCCGATGCCCACAGACGGCCGGTCTGAACGTCGGTCGGGTAGTTGTAACCTGCTATGATGCGGCTGCGGCCGTACTCGAATCCACGGTTCAGAATATCGTTGGCGGTTTCACGCGGCATGATCTCAACCAACATCAGCGCAAGGCCCCATCCAATCTCAGCACTGGTTGAAGGATAGCTTGTTGTCTCCTTTTTGGCATCTTCATCATCACTGATAAGTGTCTTGTTTCTTCGGGGATTGAGCCTTACATACGGGCGCTCACGGAATGTGGAACTGCCCAATTCAGCGGCGGTTTTGACCATATTTTCTCTTGTGTAAGACAAAAGTGCGGCAATAGCGGGAGTGGCCTCGGCGCTCAGTTCACGTCCGGCAGGTATTGAGAAGTTCTTGAGCAGTGCCTCAATGCTGTTGTCGGCATCAATTTTAGCCTGCTCGCCACGTTCGGTTTCTCTTTCAGGCAGAGTCTCGTAATATTTTATGACATCGCCGTAAAAACGGTGGCTCTCTTCAGTTACAGGACCGTCAAAAACCTTGGTTCCATCGGGGAATCCCTCTGTTTTGCTCACGCTCTTGATACCCTTGATTTTGCAGTATTCCTTACGGGCTGCTTCCAGGTCTTTCTGGAAATATTCGCTGGCATGCATAACGGCTACGGCTGTGGTTCCGCACAGGTAACCGGCATCAACGTCACTCTGATAATGTGCGCCTACAATCACACGGCTCTCACCATACTGGAATCCGGTACGCAGAAGCGTATCCTGCAGTTCGGGAACCATCTCTGCAAGAACCAGGGCTGTTGACCAGCCGAGTGAGGTATGTCCTGACGGATATGAGCCGTTGAAACGGAGTTCACGTTCATTGTCAAAACGGCCCCATGTGTGCTCGTTATATTGTGCAAAGGGGCGGGTGCGCATATATTTGCGCTTGGCATTGTGCGTACTCTCGTTCTCTGTCCACAATACATTGTAAAGCAACTTATAGATGGCAGGAGTCTTTTCCTTGCTGATTTCAAAACCTAATGTGCCGGAATGAATCTTGACCATAGCCTTGATACCCCACTGTGATTCATCATTGGCCTGTTGGCCACGGTCAGTAGGACGGATGGTCTTTCCCCACTGCCACTGTGCAAAATCATCAGCATATTGAGGACTGGTCATTTCTGGTGGAGGGGGCAGGTAGATGCCGGCATCGGGCATGTCATTCAAAAATACGTAAACTGTGTCTTTTTCTGTCTGTGCGCAGCAAAAGCCTGAGTACATCAGGAATGATGCTGCGGCGAACAGTTTTGCCGAGTGTTTCATTGAATCTTTATTAATTGGTTAAGAATTATTGGTTTAAATCAGGCGCAAAGTTAATAGAAATACCTGATTTACTGCATGTCTCTCAGCAACACCTTTGTGTCCGGCAGCAAATCAGGCAGGGCCGATATGTCTGTCTGGCCAAAGTGGTAAGGTATGAGTACCTGGGGATTGATTATCTTGGCGGCATTGACGCACTGGTCAACCGTCATGGTGTAGGGCTGGTTAACAGGCAGGAAAGCAACAGTTACCCTGCCGCCGAAAAGCATCTTGCGGATATTCTCCATTTCGGGAATATCCTCTGTATCACCTGCAACATAAGCGCACAGGGTTCCCAGGAAATGCACAAGATATCCGTTTCCGTTACCTTTTGGATGGAACTGCTCGCGTCCGGCTGTGGTGTTGTAGGCGGGAACGGCCTCGACAACGATTCCTACAGGTGAAAGGGTAAAATGCTCACCGTTTGCCAATACCCTGCCTATGCCAATCTGCTGCTGTGACTTGGCATTGAGCAGAATCTCTGTTTTCTCTGATGAAAGCGCCGTAATTGCATTCTTGTCAAGGTGATCGCCGTGCTCATGGGTGATAAGTATGGCATCGGCCTTGGGGAATTCCTTGGAGTAATCAGTATTCTTGCCGTAACCGCTTACAGGATCAACCTGAATGGAGTAGCCCTTATATGACATCTCCAATGAACCGTGTTTGATCAGGGTTACGAACAAGGGTTCATTTCCGTTGCTGATGCTCTCCACCTGATAGGTGTTTGTCATCTTTCCGGCCTCGGCCCAACTCATATAACCATCCTTGAGGTTAATGACCTTATAGCCGGCCTCAGCCAGTGCGGCGGCAGCGGCAGCACTGCGGCGACCGCTCTTGCAGTAGATGGCAAGTTTAAGGCTTTTATCAAATTTTTTGCTGATTTCATCGATGAAACCGTCCTTTTGCCAATCGATATTGACGGCACGGTACAGATGTCCCTCTGAGTACTCTTGTGCTGTGCGTACATCAATTATGCAGGTACCTTCAGTAAATGCTTCTTTTTCAAACTCATCGGGATTCAGATCAGTCCAGGGGTTGGAACTGCATGAGGAATATCCGAGCAATGCCATAATTGCTGACAGTAAAAACGATTTTCTCTTCATTTTTCTTAAGGTTGGTTTTGGATTAGCGGTTGTAAAAATACAAGTTTCTCTTAAACGCGGCAAGAATCAGCTGCATAGTTATAGGATTAATACACATTTATAAGTATATTTGCACACATTTAATACACGCATAAACTAAAACATTCATAATCAAAAAACTAAACTTTTATGTGGTTAATCGATTCTTCAATCGGACGTAAGGTGGTGATGAGCGTTTCCGGTGGCGCTCTGATCCTGTTCCTGACATTCCACATGGCAATGAACTGCGTAGCCCTGATTTCAGGCGAGGCATATAATGCCGTGTGTGAGTTCCTGGGAGCAAACTGGTATGCACTGGTAGGTACGGTGGGACTTGCCTTCCTGGTAGTTGTCCACTTTGTTTATGCTTTCATTCTGTCTGTTCAGAACGCGAAAGCACGTGGCAATCAGAAATATGCCGTTACAGAGAGACCAAAGTCTGTTGAATGGGCTTCACAGAACATGCTTGTTCTGGGTGTTATCGTGGCTCTGGGTCTGGTTCTGCACCTGGCCAATTTCTGGTCAAAGATGCAGTTGCAGGAACTTATCCATTCACAGGCTATCGTGAATGGTGTTGCTGTATCACCCACCGACGGTGCTGCTCTCATTGAGTACACCTTCTCACAGTGGTACTTTGTTGTACTTTATATCGTTTGGCTGGGTGCCCTTTGGTTCCATCTGTCACACGGTTTCTGGAGCGCTCTCCAGACCCTTGGCTGGAGCGGTAAGACCTGGCTCTGCCGCTGGCAGGTAATAGGCAACATCTATGTGGCTGTGGTTATCCTTGGCTTCATGGCCGTTGTTCTTACATTCTTCTTCAAGAGCCTTTGTTAAACTGTAAATGCACACAATTATGGCTACTATAGATTCAAAAATTCCCGAAGGCCCGTTGGCTGAAAAATGGTCCAACTATAAGGCTCATCAGAAACTTGTCAACCCCGCTAACAAGCGTAAGCTTGACATCATAGTTGTAGGTTCAGGTCTTGCCGGCGCATCAGCTGCTGCAACACTTGGTGACCTTGGTTTCAAGGTAAAGTGCTTCTGCATCCAGGATTCACCCCGTCGTGCACACTCTATCGCTGCACAGGGTGGTATCAATGCTGCCAAGAACTACCAGAATGACGGTGACTCAGTATATCGTCTTTTCTACGATACCATCAAGGGCGGTGACTACCGTTCACGTGAGGCCAACGTATATCGCCTGGCTGAGGTTTCAAACAATATCATTGACCAGTGCGTAGCACAGGGCGTTCCCTTTGCACGTGAGTACGGCGGTACACTTGCCAACCGTTCATTCGGTGGTGCTCAGGTATCGCGTACATTCTACGCCCGCGGTCAAACCGGTCAGCAGCTTCTGCTTGGTGCTTACTCAGCTTTGAGTTATCAGGTACATCAGGGTAACGTTGAATTGTTTACCCGTTGCGAGATGCTTGATCTGGTTATGATCAAGGATGAGAACGGAAAGGAGCGTGCACGCGGTATCATCTACCGTGACTTGGTAACCGGTGAGATCAAGCGTTGCTCAGCCCACGCCGTTGTTATCGGCACCGGCGGTTACGGAAATACCTATTTCCTGTCAACCAACGCTATGGGCAGTAACGGTTCAGCCGCAATGCAGTGCTACCGCAAGGGTGCCTGGTTTGCCAACCCCGCTTTTGCTCAGATTCACCCCACCTGTATTCCTGTACACGGTGACAAGCAGTCTAAACTGACACTTATGTCAGAGTCTCTGCGTAATGACGGACGTATCTGGGTTCCCAAGAAACTTGAGGATGCCAAGAAACTCCAGAAGGGTGAACTCAATCCTAACGATATACCCGATGAGGACCGCGACTTCTACCTGGAGCGCCGTTATCCTGCATTCGGTAACCTGGTTCCCCGTGACGTTGCATCACGTGCAGCCAAGGAGCGTTGCGACAAGGGCTATGGCGTAAACAACACCGGTCTGGCTGTATTCCTTGACTTCAAGTATGCTATCCAGCGTCTTGGCAAGCAGGCTGTAGCCGACAAGTACGGTAACCTGTTCGATATGTATGAGGAGATTACCGATGTCAATCCGTATGAGAATCCTATGATGATATTCCCCGCCATCCACTACACAATGGGCGGTATCTGGGTTGACTATGAGTTGCAGACCTCTATCCCCGGTCTGTTTGCCATTGGTGAGTGCAACTTCTCAGACCACGGAGCAAACCGTCTGGGTGCTTCTGCTCTTATGCAGGGTCTTGCCGACGGTTACTTTGTACTGCCTTACACCATCCAGAACTATCTGGCTGACCAGATCCAGGTTCCGCGCTTCAGCACAGACCTGCCTGAGTTCGATGCTGCCGAGAAGGCTGTCAAGGAGAAGATTGCCAAGATAATGAGCATAGGCGGAAAGCGTTCTGTTGATTCTATCCATAAGGAACTTGGCCATATTATGTGGGAGTATGTCGGTATGGGCCGCACAGAAGAGTCTCTTAAGACCGCTCTCAAGAAACTGGATGAGGTAGAGAAGACCTTCTGGTCAGACCTGCGCGTTCCGGGTGATGCCCAGACTCTTAACATTGAACTTGAAAAGGCTCTGCGCCTGCTTGACTTCATTGAGATTGGCAAGCTGATGGCTTATGACGCTCTTAACCGTGAGGAGTCATGCGGCGGTCACTTCCGTGAGGAGCATCAGACACCTGAGGGCGAGGCACTGCGTCATGATGACAAGTTCTCATACGTAGCCTGCTGGAACTACCAGGGTGAGGGCAAGGCACCTGAGTTGCTCAAGGAGCCTCTCAACTACGAGTATATTAAGGTTCAGACCCGTAATTACAAGAACTGATAAAAAAGCATCAATATGGAAAAGAATATAAGTTTTAAACTGAAAATTTGGCGCCAGAGAGGTCCTAAGGAGAAGGGCCAGTTCAAGGTGTATGAAATGAAGGATATCCCCACCGATACCTCATTCCTTGAGATGCTTGACATTCTGAACGAGCAGCTCATCAATGCAGGTGAGGAACCCGTGGTATTTGACCATGACTGCCGCGAGGGTATCTGCGGTATGTGCTCACTCTATATCAACGGTCATCCGCACGGCCCCGCTACAGGTGCTACCACCTGCCAGCTTTACATGCGCCGTTTCAAGGATGGTGAGACCATCACTGTTGAGCCTTGGCGTTCAGCCGGTTTCCCGGTTATCCGTGACCTGATGGTTGACCGTCGTGCATATGACAAGATCATGCAGGCCGGTGGTTACGTATCAATCAATACCGGTGGTGTACCCGATGCCAACGCAATTCCTATCTCAAAGGAAAAGGCTGACCTGGCTATGGATGCTGCATCATGCATCGGTTGCGGTGCCTGCGTTGCTGCCTGCAAGAACGGCTCTGCAATGCTGTTTGTCAGCGCAAAGGTTAGCCAGCTTGCTCTGCTCCCGCAGGGTCAGGTAGAGGCCGCACGTCGCGCCAAGGCTATGCTCTCCAAAATGGATGAGCTTGGATTCGGTAACTGCACCAACACCCGCGCCTGCGAGGCCGAGTGCCCCAAGTGCATCAGCATCAGCAACATCGCCCGCCTGAACCGCGAGTTCATTGCTGCCAAACTGAAAGACTGATTCCAAAGTAATCAAAAATCAAAACCGTGGTGAAAATCTGTTTTCACCACGGTTTTTTAACTATCATCGTTATGAAGAACCGTAAGAAACAGATAGGGACGCTGGCTGATTATATTAAAGCAAACCGTAAAGCCAGTCGTGAGGAGGAGATTCAGGCTCACGGAAAGCCTGTTTCATCACGACCTGTGGTTTTCAAGTCCAAAAAGGTCTATGACCGCAAGAAAATCAAGAGGGAGGAAGTGGGTTTCTAACGGTTCAGTTTGCGGTAGTCCCTGGTGCAGATCTCATAGCAGAGTTTGAACCAGACTATGACTACAGGCAGGGCTTTGAGTCCATAGGGTCTCATCCATTCATCACGTATAAACCTTGGCATGAGATCTGAGTGGGCCATGGTACAGAAGAAGAATACATATACCATAAGCGCAATATCCCATTTGGAACGTTGCCATGGTGCCGCGGTGTACCATATTACAACACCGATGACAGGAGTGATATAGCCGCTGTTTTCAGAGCCGGTAGAAAAGAGAACCACAAACATAAGCGTTGAAGCCAGGATGGTTTGGCGGAACCCCTGGTTCTGATACTGGTTCAGACGCAGATAAGGTAATGCAAAAGCAATCAGACCAGGAATAATGAGCCATAGGTCAGAATATGTGGCACAGCCTGATATCTTACGTACAAGACCCAAGAGTGATATATTTGTGGCATGGCTGAACATATTGTCACCGTTTTTGGCCACAAGTGATTCATACCAGTCCTGGTACTGTCCGATAATATATTCAGGACTGGAGATAATCATGGGCGCCACAAACAGTATGACAGCCCAGAACAGAAGGCTTAGAATGAGTTTTCCTTTATGACGTGAGAAAAAGAAAAACGCAAGTCCTACAATACCGTATAATTTGATGAATGTGCCCAGCATAATGGCAAAGGCTGCCCAGAAATCCTTTTCACGTTCTATAAAGCAGTAACTGAGTAGAATTATTGCAGCAATGGCAATATTGAACTGCTGCATCTGGATGGCATTGAGCAATTCATGAGCGCAGAACCAGTAAATGAATATCTGCTGGTATTGTGTAAACTGATTGCGTCTGACGGCAAAGTACAGAAGCAGCGTAAGGGCCACAAGCCACAACAGCATGCCCACCCATGTGGGCAGTACGGCAAAGGGTGCTATTACAAGTGAAAATGTGGGACCGTAATGGTTGACGTCAAAGTACTCGGCCGGATAAAGGCTGAAAAGAGGCAACTGATTGATGACGTGCCAGAACACCTGCTTAAAGATAAGATAGTTGTTTTCACGTCCATGGCCGTAGCGGGTCATACCTGTTACGGCGATGATCATCCATACACAGAACAAAGTTCTTGGATCAGTAAGAATTCGTTTCAGTTTCTCTTTCATACGGCCAATAAGAAAAAAAATAGGTGTGCAAGTATCATTACTTGCCCACCTTTTTGAATATTGACAGGTTCTCTATAATCATGCCTTAATATTCATCCTCGTTGAAGAAAAAGTCTTCCTTGCTGGGATAATCGGGCCATATATCCTCTATGCTTTCATAGATATCGCCCTCATCTTCTATCTCTTGAAGGTTCTCTATTACCTCAAGAGGGGCTCCTGAACGGACGGCGTAATCAATCAACTCATCCTTGGTTGCGGGCCAAGGTGCATCTTCAAGTTTTGATGCCAGTTCCAATGTCCAATACATAGTAAAATGCGGTGTTTTAAGGTTACTTTTATAGGGGTGCAAAAGTATAAAAAAAAATGTTATACAAAAGTTCTACCAGATATTTTCACTGACACCTGAAAAAAAGTTTATCCTACGTGCCAGGACAAAAAGGTAATCAGACAGGCGATTAATGTATTGGAGTAGTTCTGAAGGTGCTTTTGCGTCATCGGGAAGAGCCAATATAAGACGCTCGGCACGGCGGCATACGGTGCGTGCAACGTGGGCGTATGAAGCGGCCTGGGTTCCTCCGGGCAGGATGAATGAACGCTGTTCGGGCAGTCCTTCCTGAACGGCATCAATCATATTCTCCATACGTGTCACATCAGGAGCAAGAACCTTGCAACTGTCAGGAAGTTGAAATGCCTTGGTATCGGTTGCCAGACAGCCGCCTATATTGAACAGTTTTTGCTGAATCCAACGTATGTTTTCTGCGCTTTCCGCTTTCTCATCCATAACGGAAAGCATAAGGCCGATGAATGAGTTGAGTTCATCAATCGTACCGTAAGCATCCAGACGTGGATCGGTTTTGCTTACACGTTTGCCACCTACCAGGCTGGTGGTGCCTTTATCGCCGGTGCGGGTATATATCTTGCTCATAACACGTAGTGTTGTTTAGTCATCTTATGGTCAAAGAACAGAAGTCCCACTTTTTTCATCTGGAATGTCACTCCCACTCTTTCATCTTTAATGATCTCTTTCCACCACTCTTTTTTCTGTTTCTTGCCCAGGTCTTCAACTACAATTACCGTTTCAGGTGTTGCGTATTGAAGAATCATTCCTACCGCCTGTTTCCACAGAGCGGTGTGGGCAATATGGAAAAACTGCGGAACATTACCGCTGTCCAGAATGTCCTGAGTGGTTTCCAGTACATCGGCTGCAATATACTCAATATTCCTGATTTTCTTCAGGTTGCGGCGCACCTCTTTTTCACCGGGATTCGGAAAATCCAGAGTAACAACCTTTGACTGTCTTGATACAGACGCAAGATAACCGGTACTTACTCCGGCACCTGTACCTATTTCAAGAATGAATTCGGGGTTGAAATGGTTCACCAGGCGAAAAAGCAGTTCATCACGGCTTTGGGGGTATTGAGGCATATATTGGGGAGCCTTTTCCCAGAAGGGGTACAGGTCTTCATATGCATAATAAGGGTGGCGTTCGTTAATGACGTTTTCAATCAGGTCATACGCCCAGGGAGAGTGTACTCCGAATCCCTGACGGGTGAGCCAACGGTTATCGGTGAGTTTCATATCTTGTTATTTAAGCAGTGCCTTGATTTTTGTTCCGCCTCCCAGAATGATTTCAAGTTGGATGGGGGCGTGGTGTGAATCATTGGTAACGTATGCCTTGACTGTTTCACGCTCCTTACCCTCTTTGCGGTCCCTAATCGAGATTATCATGCAGTCATAGGTCTTTCCGTTATCGGCTTTGATTTTTTTATCGCCGGTATATACCAGATATTGTTGCACAACCATGTTTCCGTTCACCATTGGTAATGTCTTGGTGTAGCCAGGTTTGATGCCTTTAGTGTTTATCTTTTGAGCGAAAGATATCATGCTCATAAGGTCAAAGATACGCGTATCACGTGTCTCTGTTGCCTGGCTTGTGCGTGCACCGGTGACCATGTTCCATGTGGTGAGGTCTGCAACAAACTTTTCATTTTCTTTTGAGAAACGTGCGGTCTCAAGGTTGTGCCTGTTGCCCTCATTCACTATTTTTCTGAAAAACAGGCTCTCACCCTGAGGGGTATTGTAAGATTCTATAGTGTCCTTAAGTACAAACACCCTGTTTACGGTCTGGCTGGTGTTCAACTCAATAGCGGTACGTATTGCATCACGACCTTCAAAAACCGTTTCAGTATCATACAGGTGAGCGTTTCCTGTGGGTAAACTGAAAGGGCCGAAACCGAAATATAGATTGAATCTGTAGTCCGATGCGCTTGCCTGAATGAATCCCGACAGAATGAGAAAGTAGAGAGAGAATCTTAATAGTCTTGCGCCAACCATCAATACACAGATTAATGCAAAAATACGTAGGGAAGTGCTCGAAGCGGGACTCGAACCCGCACAGCCGATAAAGGCCAAGGGATTTTAAGTCCCTCGTGTCTACCATTCCACCATTCGAGCAAAAATAAGCCATAATCTCGGTGAGACTTTATTTTAATCCCACATTGGTGATTATAGGTGGTGCAAAAGTACGGGGTTTGGAGCGATTAGCCAAAAAATATGGAAAAAAAAGGCGCGCTAATTTTAACAAATAATAAAATACATTACATTTGTAGTTGCTTTACTCGTATAAGGCAAATGTTGACAACTAACTTATTCTTAAACCAATAACAAGAAATTATGAAAAAACTGTTGTTTATTGCAGGTATTCTGACCTTGATGGCCAGTTGCCAGTGCAACACTGAGAAACTCAGTCCGGTACTGAGCATCGAAGGTGGACAGGTTCAGGGCGTGAGCGCTGACCGCGTTAAAGGTGTTTTTGTATTCCGCGGCATACCTTATGCAGCAGCACCTATTCGTGAGAACCGCTGGAAGGCTCCACAGCCTGTTACTCCTTGGGAAGGCATTAAACTTTGCAACCGTTTTGACCATCCCAGTTATCAGCACATCCAGTATAAGGGTGGCTACTACACTGAGTGGGGTTATGGTGATGAGGCTCCTTTCAGCGAGGATTGCCTGTATCTGAACATCTGGACCAAAAAGCCGGGTGATGTAAATGCCAAACTTCCGGTTGCCCTGTGGATTCATGGTGGCGGTTACCGCGAGGGTTGGGGCTCAGAGCCTGAGTTTGACGCTCAGGAGTGGGCCGGCAAGGATGTTATCCTGGTTTCAATCAACTATCGTCTTGGAATATACGGTTTCATGACACACCCCGATCTCTCTGCTGAGAGCCCCAACGGTGTATCAGGCAACTACGGTATCCTGGATCAGATTGAGTCACTCAAGTGGATCAAAAAGAACATCGCTCAGTTCGGTGGTGATCCTGACAACGTAATGATATTCGGTCAGTCAGCAGGTGGCGGCAGTGTACGTACACTTTGCGAGTCTCCTCTGGCACGTGGTCTGTTCCACAAGGCAATCATCATGAGTGCCGGTGGTCTTACCGTTCCTAACAACAACGCAGCAGGTGCCCGTGGCGGTATGGGCGGCATGCGCGGTGGTATGGGCATGGGCATGATGGGCGGCTTCGGCGGTTTTGGCGGTGGCGCTAACGCTAACAACACTCCGCGTCCTGCTGCTTACAAGGCTCCTCAGGCTCCCGAGGGTCTGAACGCTCTGCAGCGTGCTGAGTTCAACACCAAGGTTATCATGGACTGGGCAGGTTACAATAC
Organism: Bacteroidaceae bacterium; assembly: GCA_017551925.1. Lineage (GTDB taxonomy): Bacteria > Bacteroidota > Bacteroidia > Bacteroidales > Bacteroidaceae > Colenecus. Next base: position 16,074 of record JAFZKA010000038.1, read on the forward strand.
TCTGCAGAAGATGCGTAACGCTGACACTGAGGTTATCTACTCATTGGCTACCATTTACAGCAATGCTACAGGTAATCAGGGCAGCATAACCGGTATGCCTATCGTTGACGGTTATGTATCAAAGGAGAGTTTTGATGAGGCTGCTCTTGACGGTACTCTGGCCGATGTTCCTTACATGTGCGGTTACACTCTGAACGATATGGGCAACATGTCTGCAGGCGTTGCAGCATTCTGCCAGAACCGTGCTGAAATGACCAAGAACGGCAGCAAGGCATATGCATATGAGTTTGCTCGTCCTCTGCCCGATGACGGTTCACATCCTGAGGTTACACAGCGTCTGCGTGGTGCATTCCACTCATCAGATCTGTGGTTCGTATTCAAGTCACTGCAGCACTGCTGGAGACCTTGGACACAGGGTGACTGGGATCTGTCAGAGAAGATGCTTACCGCTTGGACCAACTTTGCAAAGTACAGCGATCCTAACGGTCCTCAGGGCGGCGAGTGGAAACCCTGCACCAAGGATGATCCTAACTTCATGGTATTCAAGTTGGATGAGAATGATGCTGAGAACTCAGAGTTCACTCAGCCTATCACCAAACTTCCATGGGAATAATTCCACGGTGAATGCAAAAAAATGCCGGCCATATGGTCGGCATTTTTTATTTCTGCATGTCCGAATCAGTTGGATACCGTTAGAATTCCGTTGTTGAGTGTTGTTGGATACCGGTACAACGGACGCATTTCCCGGTCGTCAGTATTAATGGGTGTGCCGCTTGAATTAGGCAGCCATTTTCCTTGGCATTTGGGACATGATACAATAAATTGAGCCTCTTCCTGGTCAAACTTGAGTCGTGTAGAGGGGTTGTCACATTCGGGGCAGCCCAGATCATAGGCCCATATGGATGCTGCATCATCGTTGAACAGAGGCGTCCCTATTATCAGGCCTGAAAGACCCATAATGAATGAGCCGTTCTGTACGGCAGACATAGGCTGATCATATTTTTTGCCGTCTATATCAACTATATACAACTTGCCGTCGGTTTTACGTACTGAAAGAAAGCGTCCGGGTGTGGTAAGTTGGTTGAAAGGGGACTGTGAAATGTCACAACTGAAAAAGACCCTGTATTTGTCTGAGTATTTCTTGTAACTGTCACAAGAGAATGCCAAACAGAGTGACAGTAAAAACAAAACAGGCCTTTTCATCGTATGAAAGGGTTTATTTTGAAGTCAGTTTCGCTATGGCTTCATCTATCTTGTTGAACGGGAATGCGGCGGTCAGTCTCTCCATGCGTTCTGAAATCCTGTCATTGCACAGATTGCCTATGCTGCCCTCATGAGTATGGTGTATGTTGTGGTCTGCCTTGAACGTGCCGTTCTCTATCTCGGCACCCACTTTACGGTATGCTTCACGGAAAGGCATGCCCTCATGTGCCAGGCGGTTAACCTCTTCAACACTGAATATGGCATCGTACTTGGGGTCAGACAGTATATCCTCACGTACCTTGATGTGGTCAAGCATATATGCGGTCATGGCTATTATCTCCTCAAGTTCCTGGAAAGCAGGCAGGAATACCTCCTTGACAAGTTGCATATCACGGAAATAGCCGCTCGGCAGGTTGTTTGTCATAAGGGTTATCTCCTGCGGAATAGCCTGAATACGGTTGCATTTGGCGCGTGTCAGTTCAAAAACATCGGGATTCTTTTTGTGCGGCATGATGCTGGAACCTGTGGTGCAGTCATCGGGCAGTTTGATAAACCCGAAATTCTGGCTGTTGTACATGCAGGCGTCAAAGGCCAGACGGCTTATGGTGGCGGCGACCGATGCCAGGGCGTAGGCAACGTTGCGCTCCATCTTGCCGCGGGTCATCTGGGCATATACCACGTTGTAGTTCATTGATTCAAAACCAAGCAGGTCTGTTGTCATCTGGCGCTTGAGCGGGAATGATGATCCGTAGCCGGCTGCAGAACCCAGCGGATTGCGGTTAGCCTGGTCAAATGCGGCGCGCAGCAGAAGCATGTCATCGGTCAGAGCCTCGGCATAGGCGCCGAACCAGAGTCCGAATGATGAAGGCATGGCTATCTGAAGATGGGTGTAACCCGGCAAAAGCACATTCTTGTATTTTTCACTCTGTTTGATAAGGATATCAAAGAGGCTCTTTACTGAGTTTACAATGCTGCGCAGACGGTCACGGGTAAACAGTTTTAAATCCACCAGTACCTGGTCATTGCGGGAACGTCCGCTGTGAATCTTTTTGCCCATGTCACCGAGTTGGCGGGTAAGCATGAGTTCAACCTGTGAGTGCACGTCTTCAACACCCTCTTCAATCACGAACTCTCCACGCTCTATAACCGGGAGCAGATCTTTGAGTCCTGCAGAAAGGGCTTTGAGTTCATCGGGCTCAAGGAGTCCTATTGATTCCAGCATGGTTATATGTGCCAGTGAACCCTGCACGTCATATTTGGCGAGCAGCAGATCCATCTCACGGTCACGCCCTACTGTATATTTCTGAATCAGTTCATTTACGGGTTTACCCTTGTCCCAGATAGGTTTCATATTCTTTGGATTTAGTAAGGTATCATTGCCAGCGTGTCAGCCAACTTATTCAGAGCCTCAGTGATAGGTTTCTCCACCATTTTGACCATAAATGCATTAAGGTCGATATCGGCCGTAAGTTTTATCTTACAACTTGAACTTCCGGTTGAGACCAGTTGAATCCACATGGTGACCTTGACAGGTGAATTTGTAGTCTCAAGTTTAACGCACTTGAACGGTTCACGCGAGACCACTCCGAACTCTATCTGTCCGATAGGGGAAATGTTGCAACTCACGGTGTCAGGCGTACATGTCAGACTTTCAATGTTGGCACTTGCTTTCTGATCTTCAGGAATAAGATCCACAAGGCTCTGCAGATTGCTCAGATCTGATACCTTGGCATACACGGTCTCCTGTGAAAAGGAGATATGTTTTATGTCGCTTTCTATCCTTTTCATCGTATTATTTTCCCCATTCTGACGGATTTTTCCGCCATTCGTCAAGTGTTTGCAGACTCTCAACTTTGATATAACCTGAGGTTACTGCGGCTTCAAGCATGGCCGGATAGTCTGTGAGTGTGATCAGTTTGACTCCGGCTTTTTGGAAGGCCTCTTCGGCCACAGGGAAACCGTAAGTGAACGAGGCTGCCATTCCGACTACCTCACAACCGGCATTACGGATGGCGTCAACAGCCTTGAGACTGCTCAATCCGGTAGATACAAGATCCTCAACAACCATTACCCTGCTGCCCGGCTCCAGATAACCTTCAATGAGATTGGCCAGTCCGTGGTCTTTTGGTGCAGAGCGTACATATACGAAAGGTTTGCCCATTCTGTCAGCGACAAGGGCGCCCTGGGCAATGGCTCCGGTAGCAACACCGGCAATGACATCAAATTCCGGGAAATTCTGTGATATGACGTTGCATAGCGAGTCACGTACCAAACTGCGCACTTCAGGAAAAGAGAGTGCTTTACGGTTGTCGCAATAGAATGGTGAAAGCCATCCTGATGCCCATGTAAAAGGGGAATCGGGCTGGACTTTTACAGCTTCAATGCGGAGCAGTTCACGTGCTACCTGATTCTTGACATTGTCCATATTTTTTGATTTGTTTGAGTTTTTTGTGGTGCGAAGTTACTAAATAATGCCGGATATGACTAATCTTTAATATAAAACAACATTATTAAGGCCCCCGCTAAGGATTTTGTTGTTAAATTTGCGCGGTTCAAATAAAAAATAATCATGCAGAGTCCGATAAAGAGACTGTCATTATCTGTTTTGTCTTGTGTTTTGCTGACTTTGAACGTTTCATGTCTTAAAGTCACTGAAGAGGAAAAGACTCCCGATGCCGGCATCACTTCATTTGTTGTTGGTTATTACAACGTGAGGTTTCATGACGTAAACGTGCAGCGTCGCGATACAATCGTCTATAATCGTGAAGGCGGTGTAATGTATCCCATGACAATAGACCAGATAAACAACAGGATCTACAACATAGATTCTCTTGCGTACGGTTCCGTGTTGGATTCCGTGACATGTTCCATAGGCTACAAGGGAGTCGTTACATACAGGTATGATGATGACGGTTCGGTCTATGACTGGAATTCTTATGAGGCTTTGGATTTTACCCGTCCTCTCTCTTTCATTGTCACCTCGACAGACGGTTCCTACGTGAGAACATATGATTTCAAACTGAATGTCTGCTCCGTATTCCCGGACTCCATGTTATGGACAAACGCAGACAGTGCAGGTTTTACTAAACTTGACGGACCATGTGCGGTTGTCAGCGGTGATACTCTCTATGATTTCGGAACAGATTCAGAAGGTGCGTTGAAGGTTGCCCGCAGGAATGTTTCAAAAGGTGTGTGGAGCGTTGCTGCAGTTTCGGGTCTTCCCGTCAGCGGTTGGGGTCACTTAGTCGTTGCCTTGAAAGACTCCCTTTACAGTGTGAGCGGCGGCAATCTTTATGTATCCCGTAACGGAACAGACTGGAAGGTTTCCCGTTCAGGAATATCGGCAATCATTCCTTCGGTCAACAGAAATGACTGCATTTGGGCGGTGACCACGTCAGACGATATAGTCAGGACGACCGATATGAAACAGTGGACAACAGTCCAGAAAAAGCCGCAGGGCTTTGCCGACTCTGTTGCCGTGGCGGTTGTCAGTCCTCTTGAAACCAATCCTAAAATTACCAGAACCATACTGATAGGCAATAAGGCAGGAGAGAACTACTCCAGGATATGGACTATGCTTTCTACTGATACGGAACTGACCCAAATTGACTTTCCTGTCAATGAGGATCTGCGCCTGCCGGTTTACAAGACCCTTTCGGTCATATGGTATGATGAAGTGCTGTTTGCCTTCGGACGTGGGCTTGACGGGTTCAGACAGTCAACTGACAACGGCCTGACATGGTATTACTGCGACCGTTATGCTGACGAAACCTCTTCATGGAACCGTTATATGCAGTTGCCTGAGGCAATAAAAGGGGTTAATTCCGGTTTTTCTTATGCCACAGACTCTTTGGGAGGTCTATGGATAATGACTTCGGACGGCCAGGTTTGGCGCGGCGCTATAACAAGACTTAACAAAAGGAGATGATTAAATCTGCACTGAGATTACCGGTTCTTGCCGTTCTTGCGTTCTGCTGCACATTTGCGGCGGCACAGGATGACGGCTATCTTCTGGAGATAGGCCTGGGTGGAGGCGGTAGTTTCTATATGGGTGATGTCAATTCCCGTCTGTATTCCGGTACGAACGGCATGGCGTCAGTCATAGCAAGATATAATATCAATCCCAGATTTTCTCTCAAAGGCAATCTTGCCGCAGCGGGAATATCAGGTGATACAGAATTTGCTGACGGGGCGATACCCGGTGACAGACTTAAATTCAGCAGAACCGTTTATGACTTTGGATTCCAGGTGGAATGGGGTTTTTGCGGGTATGGTATGGTAAACTGGAACGGTAGCAGCAGAATTGCTCCATACGGCCTTTTGGGCATCGGAATGACTTTTGCTCCCGCTCCGGCAAAAAATGACTTTGCCGCCAATTTCCCCATAGGTCTGGGCATCAGATACAAACTGTCTGAAAGGGTGAATCTCGGGCTTGAATGGACAATGAGGTTCTCTACTTCAGACCGTCTTGATGTGACTGAAAACACGGGAACCTCACTGGAGAACCCGTTCATGATAAAGGGACAAGGTATCAAAAACAAGGACAGTTACAGTTTTACTATGCTGTATGTCACTTTTGACGTATTCAAGCGTCCCTGCAACTGTAATGATGAAATAATCAAGTGATATGACATATCAGGAGCAATTAGACAAAAACCGAATTCCACAGCACGTTGCAATCATTATGGACGGCAACGGCAGATGGGCGGAGCAGCGTGGTAAAGACCGTACCGAGGGACATGCCAAGGGTGTTGAAGTTGTCAAGAAGATAATGGAGAACGCCGTGGAACTGGGCATAAAGTATCTCACTTTATACACTTTCTCTACAGAGAACTGGAACCGTCCCGAATATGAGGTTGCCGCATTGATGGAACTGATGTTCAAAAACATTGATGAGGAGGTGTTCATTAAGAATCATGTCCGTCTGCGTGTTGTAGGTGATCTGGATAGAATCCCTGAAAGGGTTCGTGCCAAAATATACCATTGCATTGATAACACCAAGGAGTTTGACAGGGCATGTATGGTAATTGCCCTCAGTTATTCTTCACGTTGGGAAATATCACGTGCAGTCCGTATGCTGGCTGAGAAAGCGGTTAAAGGAGAGATTTCAACATCTCAGATTGATGAAAAGACGGTGTCAGACGCCATGACCACCAGTTTCATGCCAGATCCTGAACTGCTTATACGTACCGGTGGAGAGTTGAGGCTCAGTAATTTCCTGCTTTGGCAGGCTGCATATTCTGAATTGTATTTCTGCGACACATTCTGGCCTGATTTCAATATGGAGGAACTTTGCAAGGCCATTTATACCTACCAGCAGCGTCAGCGCCGCTTTGGTCTTACAGGAGCACAGGTCGCAGGACGCTAACAATTGTAACAATTAAGATGAATTCAAGACTAAAGATACTCTTACTCTCATGGCTGTTCGTGTCAACTCCGTTGTTTGCACAGTCAGACGCCAACTCTGCAGGTGTTGATTCAGAAAAGCCTGTGATTCTCTATTCGGGAACTCCCAAGAGATATGAGATTGCCGATATTGAAGTTACAGGACTTGAAGCCAACAACCACAAGACTCTGATCAAGTTGTCAGGTCTGTCAGTAGGGCAGCGTATTGCAGTGCCCGGCCCTGATGTGACCGATGCAATGAAAAGGCTGTGGCAGACCGGTCTGTTTGCAAATATAAAGATTTCGGCAGCCAAGGTCTCCGGCGATAAGATATGGCTTGAGATGGCGATAGAGCAGAATCCTAAGATAAAGGAGGTTGTTTTTCACGGAATCCGTAAAGGTGAAGCATCGGAACTTGAGGATAAGATAGGAATGTTCCCGGGCAGTCAGATTACGCAGAACGGCCTGAACAGGTCTGAAAAACTTATACGCGACTATTTTGACGAGAAGGGTTTCAAGGATGCCGATGTCCGCGTTCAACAGCGTTCGGCAGCCGATGAGGACGGACTGGCATATGTTGATATCTACATAGACAAGAAAGCCAAGGTTAAGGTTCGCACCATCCATCTTGAAGGAAATTCCGCTTTGACAGACAGCAACATCAAGCGGCTCATGAAAAAGACCAATGAGAAAGGCAACCTGAAAGAGTTCTTCCGTACAAAGAAGTTTGTGAACGAGGCCTATCAGGGTGATCTTGACAGGATTCTTGAAAGATACAGTGAACTCGGATACCGTGACGCCTGCATAGTGTTTGACAGCATATCCAACAATTTTGAGGACAACACAGTTGATGTATGGCTCAAATTTGAGGAGGGAGATAAATATTATATCCGCAATATCAGTTGGGTAGGCAATACCGTCTATACCAGCGATCAGCTTTCGGCAGTCCTGAATATGAAACCGGGTGATGTTTATAACCAGAAAAAACTTGGTGAACGTACCTCATCTGACCAGGACGCCATAGGAAAGCAGTATTACAATAACGGTTATGTGATGCTTCAACTTAATACCGTCGAGGCCAATGTGGTCGGTGATTCCATTGATTTGGAGATTCGTCTGGCCGAGGGCCCGAAAGCCTCAATCAACCGTGTTGATATTCATGGAAACGACCGTTTGTATGAAAATGTGGTCAGACGTGAACTGTACACCCGTCCGGGAGACACGTTCTCATATGACGCATTGGAACGTTCCTATCGTCAGATAGCCCAGATGGGTCATTTTGAACCTACAGCGATCAATCCTGACATCAAACCTGACGCTGTAAACGGTACGGTAGATATTGACTGGCAGCTTGAGTCCAAGGCCAATGACCAGATAGAGTTGTCTATGGGTTGGGGCCAGACCGGTATTATCGGCAGGGCGGCTTTGAAATTCACCAATTTCTCAATTTACAACCTTTTCCACAAGAGTGACAACTACCGTATGTTCATTCCACAGGGTGACGGTCAGACATTCTCGATCAGCGGTCAGACCAACGGTCAGTACTATCATTCCTACAGTATCTCATTCCTGGAGCCATGGCTTGGCGGAAAGCGTCCCAACTCATTGTCAGTAAGTCTGTTCTATTCAAAGCAGACTGATATAAGCAGCAACTATTACAATTCCGCCTATTACCAGAACATGTACCAGTACATGTACGGATACGGCAATTACGGAAACTATGGCTCTTATTACAACAACTACGAGTCATATTACGATCCTGACAAATACATTACGATGATCGGTGCGAGCGTCGGCTGGGGTAAGCGTCTGCATTGGCCCGATGATTATTTCACGTTCTATACCGAACTGTCATACACCCGTTACAAACTCAAGCAGTGGTCATATTTCCTTATCAATAACGGAACCTGCAACAACATCAATCTGGGCTTCACATTGGGCAGGAACACCACTGACAATCCAATTTTCCCGAGAATGGGTTCTGAGTTCTCGGCATCGGTTTACTTTACTCCTCCCTACTCTCTCTGGGACGGTCTTGACTATGAGAACCTTGCCTCAGACAATACATCGGCCACATATCAGGATGAGTTGCGTCAGAAACACAAGTGGATTGAGTATAACAAGTGGAAATTCCGCAGCCGTACATATACATCGCTTGCGGGCGGTGCAAAGAGACATCTTGTGCTTATGACACGTTTCGATTTCGGATTGCTGGGTCATTACAACAAAAACAAGAGATCACCTTTTGAGACCTTCTATATGGGTGGTGACGGTATGAGCGGAGGTTCATACACCTATGCTACTGAGATAGTGGGTCTGAGAGGTTATGACAACGGTTCGCTTACTCCGTATTCTGACGGTTACGCATATACCAGAATGGGTGCGGAATTGCGTTACCCGCTCCTGATGGAGAACTCCACCACCATTTTTGCCTTAGGTTTTGTTGAGGGCGGTAATGCGTGGGATACAATCGGCAAATTCAATCCGTTTGATCTTAAACGTTCTGCCGGTGTGGGCGTGAGAGTGTTCCTGCCGATGATAGGTCTGATGGGTATAGACTGGGCATACGGATTTGATCCTGTCATGGGAACGAACCGTTACAGCGGCAGTCAGGTACACTTCATCTTGGGACAGGAATTTTAACCTGACCGTGAAAACCGATATATTAAAGAAAACGGAAAACGAGAATATCATATGAAAAAGATTATTTCAACCGCAGCACTTATGTGCCTTTTCTGCATCACCGCAGGTGCGCAGAAATTTGCTCTGGTAGATATGGAGTATATCCTTAACAGGATTCCCGCATACGAGCGTGCAAACGAGCAGCTCAATCAGTTCTCAAAACGCTGGCAGGCCGAGGTCGAGGCTTTGAACCTTGAGGCTCAGACCTTGTACAAGAACTACCAGAATGAGTCCCTTTTCCTCTCTGAGGAACAAAAGGCCAAGAAAGAAGAGGAGATTGTAGCCAAGGAGAAACAGGCCAGCGAACTCAAGCGTCAGTATTTTGGACCTGAGGGTGAACTCTATAAGAAACGTGAGAGTCTTATGGCTCCCATACAGGATGAGATTTATGAGGCAATCAAGCAGATCAGTGAGTCAGACGGCTATCAGGTGGTGGTTGACCGTTCTTCGGCTACAAGCATGATTTACGCTTCACCCAAGATTGACATAAGCAATGAGGTACTCCGTAAACTGGGTTATTCAAATTAATTGCTTACCTTTGTAGAGTATTAATCAGTATAATAAAAACAGACATAATATGAAAAAGACTATTATCGTTGCACTTATGGCTTTCATGCCGTTTGTTGCTTTTGCACAGAAATTCGGACACGTGAATACAGATGATATTATTCCCATGATGTCAGAGTATAAGGCTGCTCAGGCAGAACTTGAAACTCTCCAGAAACAGTATGGTGAGGAGTGGGAATATATGCAGAACGAGTATCAGAAAAAGATTACTGACTATGAGAGCCAGCGCGAATCACTTCCGGAGAACATCCGCACACGCAGGGAGCAGGAGATAATGGACAGCCAGGATAAGATGCGTCAGTATGCCCAGGATGTCCAGACCAACCTTGACCAGAAGTCAAATGAACTTATGAGTTCAATTAACAATAAGGTACTCAAGGCTATCCAGGCCGTAGGTGAGGAGGGCGCGTATGTCTGCATCTTCAACATGGCCGGCGGAGTGGTTCCTTTTGTCAGTTCAACATTGACTACCGATGTTACCGAGGCTGTAAAAGCCAAACTTGGAATCAAGTGATTCCTTTCCGTATAATACTGTAAGGGGAACAGGCTTCAGCCCGATTCCCCTTGCCTGTTAATAGAGACACTAACCTTATATGAGACCTTTCAGACTGTTTTTGACATTTGTCTTTGCCAATATCTTTCTTGTGCTGACCGCGCAGGAGAGCAGGTTCGGCTATCTTGATTTCAATTCAACCCTTAAACTTATGCCTGAATATCTTGAGGCGGAAATAAATCTCCAGAAGATGCAGTCTGATTACAGGGCGGAGATTGAACGTGCCAAGAGAGAGTTTGAGAGACAGTATATTGAGTTCCTGCTGGAACAGGAGCATCTGCCTGCTTCAATTGTGGCAAAAAGACAAAAGGAGTTGCAGTTGCTTATGGACAACAATGCCCAGTTCAGGGACAAGGTACAGGAGGAGTTGGAGAGTCAACGTGTCAATATGCTTGATCCGATTAAGAAAAAACTTCTTTCAGCCGTCTCAAAAGTATGTTCTGACAAGGATCTTGATTATGTGATTGATACCGGTTCACAGGCTTATCTTGTCATTAATCCTGACAGGGGTGTGGACATCTCAAACAGTGTGTTTTCATTGCTGGGTATAGAAAACACCATGGAGAGCGTGCCGAATGGCGGATCTGACAGGTCTGTGATCATAATTGAACAACAGGAAGGCAAATGAATGTGACGGGTAACGGCATAAAGTTGAGCAGGACCGGTCCGATCGGGGTCTTTGATTCGGGATACGGCGGATTGACCATACTTAAGCAGATCAGGCAGACTATGCCTGAATATGATTTCTTTTATTTAGGTGACAATGCCAGGACACCGTATGGAACAAGATCATTCCAGGTGGTCTATGAATATACATTGCAGTGCGTAGTCAAGTTGTTTGAAATGGGTTGCCCGTTGGTTATTCTGGCCTGCAATACGGCATCGGCCAAAGCGCTTAGGACCATTCAGCAGATAGACCTTCCGCGTATTGATGCTTCACGCAGGGTTTTGGGCATCATACGTCCTACGGTTGAATCTATCGGTGCAATGACAAATACGCGTCATGTCGGTCTGCTTGCCACTCCGGGTACCGTAAAATCGCTTTCATATCCGCTTGAGATAAACAAGTTGTTTCCTGATATTGTTGTGACCGGTGAGGCCTGCCCCATATGGGTTCCGCTTGTCGAGTCAGGTGAGTCCAGGTCAGACGGAGCGGATTTCTTTGTAAAACGCCATGTGGAAAACCTGCTGTCAAAGGATAGCCTGATTGATACGGTGATTCTCGGGTGCACTCACTATCCTTTGTTGTTGGATAAGATTCGCAAGTATGTTCCTGACGGAATACGTGTAGTATCACAGGGGGAGTATGTGGCATCATCGTTGAAAGAATACATGAAACGTCATCCGGATATGGATGCGCGTTGCACCAAAAACAGGGAGTGCAGTTATTTTACGACAGAATCTGTTGAGACATTCCTGCCTAACGCTTCGGTTTTCCTGAATGAGACCGTAAAGGTTGAGTCAATCTCGCTCTGATTTTTTTATAAAACGGCGTGCTATGGGACCAATGGGACGCACAGATATGAAACTGACCGCAAGAACGGTGATCAGCACAAGAATTATATCCTTTATATAAATGGCTACAGGGTAGGCGTCAACAATAAAACTGCCTTCAGAGCCAAGTTTGATAAAACCGAATTTCTGTTGAAGCAGAATGGCCACAACTCCTAATACCAGACCGGATACAGCACCGATAAGTGATATGAGAACGCCGTTGGTAACGAATATGCTCTCTATTGTCCGTTGTTCGGCACCCATACTGCGCAGCAACCCTGCATCCTGCTGTTTCTCCACCATAAGCATAATAAGGGAGCCGATGATATTGAAACATGCAATCAGCAATATGAATGACAGGAACAGGTATGAGATGAATTTTTCCAGTTTGACCACTTTGAATACATCCTGCTGTTGCTCTATCCGGTCCTGAATCAGGAAATCATTGCCTAATACGGCGCTCAGTTCGCGTTTTGCTTTTTTCAGTGAGGTGCCTTGCCTGATCTTAAGTTCAAGTGCCGACGCTTCATTGTCGCGCCCTGTAAGTTTGCGGGCCAGAGCAAGTGAGATCAGAACATAATTGTCATCATATTTTTCCTGTTCGACCATGAACACCACTCCGGGTGAATATACATCTGCCTGATTGAATGATGATGCCGGATTGGCAATGCTGACCTGTCCCTCTTTTTTGGGAACATACAGTTTCAATGGGGCTACAGGCTTCATTCCGCAATCCATTTTTCTCATCAGTCCAAGTCCCATTATTCCGTAATTGCAGATCTCATCCTCAAGCATATATATGCCATCGCCTTTGAGGACGTTCTCAATTCCGACAAGTTCATGATAACTGTCCTCAACCCCTTTTATCATAACAATCTGCTGCTTGCTTTTATAGCCTATCAGAGCCTGCTCCTCAATGGTAAAGGAACTGATATCGATAAAGGGTAATGCCAGAGTGCGGTTTATCCTTTCGTCATCAGTACTGAAGAACTTGCCATGGGCCGGAACGACTTTCAGTTCCGGATCAAAATCCTTGAACAGTGATTCAACCAGTTCATGGAATCCGTTGAATACTGAAAGCGTGCAGATAAGCGCAAAAGAGGCCAGCATTATTCCTGCCACTGATATGGCAGAGATAATATTGATCACGTTGTGGCTCTTTTTAGCAAAGAGATAACGGCGTGCTATGTAAAACGGAAAATTCACTTTTTAAGCAGTTCGTCAATATGAGCCATATAATCAATGGTCCGGTCAAGAAAGAACCTGAGTTCAGGGATTATTCTAAGTTGATGGCGTACCCTTTGACCGAAATCATATCGGATATCCTTAACGTTGTCATTGATGTTTTTGACTGTTTCTTCACCCTTCTCTGAAGGGAACACGCTCAGATATACGCTTGCAATGCTCAGGTCACTGCTTACCTTTACACCGCTTACGGTAATCATAAGACCCTTGGTGAGTTTGGTCTGTTGCAGAAACAGTTCGCTCAGTTCCTTTTGTATGAGCCTTGAGATCTTTTGTTGTCTTGTACTATTCATTTGTAATCTTCTTTCTTATAATTGATATGCCGTCACGGATGGGTATCATTGAAACTTCAACCCGCTCATCGGCGGCAACAATATCGTTGAATCTTTTTATGGCGCAGGTCTGCGGATCATTGTCATACTCCTGTTCTGCCACATGTCCGTCCCACAGGGTGTTGTCAGCCAGAATATAGCCTCCCGGTTTAAGACAGTCCAGAACAACGTCATAATAATCAGGGTATTCCCTCTTTTCTCCGTCAAGAAATACAAGGTCAAATCCTGTTCCTAATGCGGGAACCACTTCAAGTGCGTTTCCGATATGCAGCCTGATCTTGTCAGCATAAGGGGACAGCCTGATCCGGCTTGTTATAAAATCCTCCAATTCATCGTTGATTTCAATGGTATGGAGAACTCCTCCGGCAGGCAGGCCTTCGGCAATGCAGAGTGCGGAATAACCTGTAAATGTACCTATTTCCAATACGCGTTCAGGCCTTATCATGGTGACAAGCATTTTGAGCAGCCGGCCTTGAATGTGTCCCGATGCCATGCGCGGATTCAACTGCATCAGGTTGGTCTCCCTGTAAATTTTTCTGAGCAGTTCTCCCTCAGGACTTATATGGGCAGAGATATACTCCTCAAGTGCGTCCTCACCTGTATATCCTATTCCTTGACCTGACGTTGACATATTTTGCTTATCTTTGATGTGTCGCTACCGCTCTGCAAAGATAACCGGTTTTCTGACAATATGAAAACAGACTCGGAACATAACACCTCAGGATCTCTTGATGCAATGCTGAAACGTTACCGTCAGTATCTGCTCCTTGAAAAGTCTCTCTCGCCCAATACGCTTGAGGCATATATTGACGATGCTTCAAAACTGTTGGATTATATGCGTGACTGCAACCTTGACATTCAGGAGATAACGCTCGATGACCTGCATTCCTTCTCTGCCTCGATTGCAGACCTGGGCATTGCTCCGCGTTCCCATGCCCGTATCATATCAGGTATCAAATCCCTTTTCAGATTCCTTTGTCTTGACGGTTACAGGCCCGATGACCCGAGTGAACTTCTGGAACTTCCCAAGATAGGGCGCCATCTGCCTGATGTGCTGTCTGTGAGTGAGATTGACAGTATTATCGGACAGATAGACCTGAGCCAGCCTGAGGGCCATAGGAACAGGGCTATGATTGAGACCATGTACAGTTGCGGACTGCGTGTATCGGAACTCTGCTCGTTGAAAATGGAGGACCTGTTCCTTGATGAGGGCTTTATCCGCGTAACGGGAAAAGGCAACAAACAGCGTCTGGTCCCTGTATCAGGAAGGGCTGTCCATGAGATCAACAACTATCTTTCAGACCGTTGCCATATCAAAATCAGGCCGGGTTCCGAGCCGTTCCTTTTCCTGAGTATCAGGCGTGGGCGTCAGTTGTCAAGGATAATGGTGTTTGACATCGTAAAGGACCTGACCGCCAAGGCGGGAATAAACAAGACAGTGAGTCCGCATACTTTCCGCCATTCTTTTGCAACCCATCTGCTTGAGGGCGGAGCCAACCTGCGTGCCATACAATGCATGCTGGGCCATGAAAAGATATCCACTACAGAGATTTACACCCACATAGACCGCAGCCGTCTGCGTGAGGAAATAGTGACTCATCACCCCAGAAATATCGTAGATATTTAGGTTTTTTGCCATATTTGATGAAAAATCTTACGTTTTTATCAAAAATATAGTGGCCGGAACGTTGTTTCTGATATTCTTTTTTGTAGTTTTGCGCAAATATGCATTCAAGGCAAAAAATGTTTAACCAATAACTAATAACAAAAGTATGTTAAAGTCATTACGTTTTGCGCTTCTTGGCGCAGGTATTCTGATGCTTGCAAGCTGTAAGAATATGCAAATGAGCAGTGAGTACTATACAGTAACTCCCAACCCCCTCCAGGCTAAAGGCGGAGAGGTTGCTTATACTGTAACAGGGACATTCCCTGCCAAGTTCTTCCCCAAAAAGGTGGTTTGCACCGCAATTCCTGAACTCCGTTGGGAGGGCGGCTCAGTAAAGGGTGAGCCTATCACACTCCAGGGAGAGAAGGTTCAGGGCAACAACAAGGTTGTAAGTTACAAGGAGGGTGGTACATTCACCTATAACGGCAACTTCAAATATCAGCCTGAGATGGCAGAGTCTGAGTTGTATGTTACATTTGAGGCTACCAAGAAGGGTAAACCTTTTGAACTCGCAGCCGTAAAGATTGCCGACGGTGTTGACGCTACCGCAGAATTTTATTCAGAGACTGCAAAGGGTGCCAACGTTGCTGCTTCAAAGGATGCTTTCCAGCGTATCATTGACCAGAACAAGGATGCTACCATCATGTTCGTGATCCAGCAGGCAAACGTCCGTTCTTCAGAGACCAACAGTGATGAGGTCAAGAGTCTGAAACAGGCTTTGAAGGACTTTGCAGCTGACACCAAGAACTACGCTATCAAGGACGTTGAGGTTTCAGCATACGCTTCTCCTGATGGTGGTTTCAAACTGAATGACAAGCTGGCTTCACAGCGTATGTCAAATGCAACAAGTTATGTAAAAGGTGAGGTCAAGAAAGCAAAGGCAAGTGCCGATATCGTTTCAAACTACACCGCTCAGGACTGGGCTTATTTCCAGGAACTCGTTCAGCAGTCAACCCTGCAGGATAAGGACCTTATCCTCCGTATCCTCTCCAGATATGATGATCCTGAAAAGCGTGAGACTGAAATCAAGAACCTCTCAGCTGTTTACAAGGACCTTGCATCTGACATTCTTCCTCAGTTGCGTCGTGCTCGCCTGAACCTGAACTACCAGATCATCGGCCGTTCAGATGAGGAGATCCAGGAGGCTTACAAGAGCGATGCTTCTGTTCTGAGTGTTGAGGAGTTGCTTTACGCTGCTACCCTGACTGAGAACAAGGCTGAAAAGAAGGATATCTACACAACCACTTCAAAGAACTATCCTAATGATTACCGTGCATTCAACAACCTCGGTGAAATTGCATTCCAGGATGGTGATCTGGCAACTGCAGAATCATTCTTCAAGAAGGCTCTGGCTCTCAACGCTTCTGCTCCTGAGGTTAACACCAACATGGGTCTGCTCTGCCTTGCACAGAGTAAGCCTGCTGAGGCTCAGACATATTTTGCAAAGGGTGGTCAGAGCAAGGAGAACCAGGAGGCTCTCGGCAACCTGTACATTGCACAGGGTCAGTATGACCGCGCCGTTACAGCACTCAAGGGCAGCAACACCAATGCTGAGGCTCTGGCTCTGTATATGAACAATGACCTGGCTGGTGCCAAGAAGGTTATTGCCGCTATCAAGAATGCCGATGCCAACACCGCTTACATTGCTGCTGTAATTGCTGCAAAGGAGAAGGATGCCGCTGCTGCTACACAGAACCTCAAGAAGGCCATCAGTCTTGATCCTGCTATGAAGGCTAAGGCTCAGAAGGAGTATATCTTCAAAACGGTTCCGGGTCTGTTGGCTGCCATTTAATTCAGAACAATAATCGCGTGAACTAATGCCGGAAGATGAACTGACGGCGCTACTCACTCTAAACAGAATAGACGGACTTGGAAGCATAGGTGCCAAATACCTGTATGAACAGTTCGGTAGCGCGCAGGAAATCTTAAGGAGCCGCGATCATCTTAAAGAAATCATACCTGGAATCGACACGCATCTTGTTGATGCATTGTCTAATTCCGGGTATGATTCTTTTATCCGTGAAGAACTTGAATTCATAGAAAAACACGGTATCAGATGTATCACACCTGCCCATCAAGATTATCCTGTCCGTTTAATGGACTGTAAAGATGCCCCTCTAGTACTGTTTTCTTTGGGTAACGTCAATTATAACGCAGCACACACAGTTGCTGTCGTAGGGACACGTAAGGCCACAGATTATGGCCGCAGAATGTGTCGTACCTTCATTAAGGAGTTACATGAACTATGTCCTGATGTGACTGTAATAAGCGGTCTGGCTTATGGCATAGACATAGAGTCACATAAGGCTGCACTTGAAAATGATTGTCCTACCATTGCGGTACTCGCACACGGGTTGGATATGATTTATCCCTCTGCGCATCGAAGCATAGCAAAATCAATGCTTCAAAAAGGAGGTCTGGTAACGGAGTTTACCTCACGTACCGTTCCCTTAGCCCACAATTTTGTGATGCGTAACCGTATCATTGCCGGTTTGGCCGATGCTGTGGTGGTTGTTGAGAGTGCTGCGAAGGGCGGATCACTGGTGACTGCCGAAATAGCAGAGACATATAACAGGGAATGTTTTGCTTTTCCCGGAAGTGTAGGTGACCCGTATTCAGTTGGATGCAATGAACTGATCAGGGATAACCGTGCAAGTCTGATCTGTTCCGCTTTGGATTTTGCCAATGCAATGAACTGGAATCAGCATGAACGCAGAGACCCTGTACAGAAAGAACTTTTCCCTGATCTTACCGATGATGAGAGAAATGTCTGGAACCGTGTAAGTGTAAAGGCTCAGGGTGTATCAATAAGCACTCTGATGGTGGATCTTAATATGCCGTTTCCAAAACTGACATCGGTTCTTTTCACTCTTGAAATGAAAGGAATGGTGAAACAGGCACCGGGTTCAATCTACAAGCCCTGCTAGCCGCGGGAATGATTCTCTGCCGGAATAAAGAATGCCCCTGAAAGCCATTGAACTTTCAGGGGCATTTTTTTCCGTTTACTCTGTCGGCAATCCTTTTCAGGAATCAGAGGTTCGGATTGTATTTCTTCCACTCGCTTACTGCGGGGAGAACGCCCAGTGAGATAACCTCGTCGCGCATAGCCTGGAGGTGCTTGTAACTGGCCTCAATGTCAGCCATCTCAGTAGCGGTACCCTTAACGTCTGTATAGTGAACGCCGGTAGCGTCGATGGTTGAAGGCATGGCCATCATTACGTTCTGGAACTGTGAGTTGTTTACATAGCAGCCTGCGGGCCACTCGAACTTGTCACCGCCCATGGCAGCACCTATCATCTCGATTGATACGAATGAGGGGCTCTGGAATGATGAACGTCCGCGCAGCTCGATGATCTTGGCACCGCCCTTGATTACATCCTGCTTCATCTGTGCCCACTGCTCATCAGTAAGAGCGGGAGTACCGATGATATCGGTCAGGGGTTTGCCGTCAATCTTGGCGGTTGATGCAAATACTGCCATCTGCTCACCGTGGCCGCCGTATGTGCGGGCTGTGGTAACCTTGTCCTGAGCAATGCCGAAGTGCTTGGCCAGGGCGCTCTGCAGACGTGTTGAGTCAAGAGCGGCAAGAGTGGTGATCTGTGAAGGTTTGAGACCTGAGTAAACCAGGGTTACCAGACCGGTGATATCGGCCGGGTTGAAGATGATGACGCAATGCTTCAGGTCAGGGCAGTAGGTCTTGATGTCCTTACCCAACTGCTCGGCTATCTTGGCGTTGCCAACCAGCAGATCCTCACGGGTCATACCGGCCTTACGGGGAGCACCACCTGATGAAACCATGTACTTGGCATCCTTGAAAGCCTCCTCAACCTTATCGGTGAAGGTGATGTTCACACCGGGGAATGCGCAGTGGCGAAGTTCCTCAACTACACCCTCCAGACCGGGAAGATAAACATCATAAAGACAGATGTTTGATGACAGTCCCATCATTATGGCAGTCTGTGCCATGTTTGATCCGATCATACCGGCTGCGCCAGAGATGACCAGTTTCTCATTTGTCAAAAACTTCATAGTTGTTTTAAGTATTTTAGTCCGTTATTTTTGTCTTGGACCACAAAAGTAATCAATTACTTGTTTGATTGGTATATAAATTCAGAAAAGTTGCACTATTTTCGCAATGCAAAACAACAAAGACAACATATGGCTATTATAAAATCAGTGAGGGGCTTTACTCCTGAAATCGGCAAGGATTGTTTCCTGGCTGATAACGCTGCAATCATAGGTGATGTGGTGATAGGAGAGGGTTGCAGTATATGGTTCGGAACTGTACTCAGGGGCGACGTGAACTCCATCCGCATAGGTAACGGAACCAATATCCAGGACGGCAGTGTCATTCATACGCTTTACCAGCGTTCCACTACAGTAATAGGTGATAATGTGTCAGTAGGTCACAATGTGACTATCCATGGTGCTGAGATAAAGGACAATGCACTGATTGGTATGGGATCAGTCGTGCTTGACCACGCAGTCGTGGGTGAAGGTGCCATTGTGGCTGCCGGTTCAGTGGTTCTGAGCAAGACGGTTATCCCGCCCAACACTATCTGGGCCGGGGTTCCTGCCAAGTATGTCAAGGATGTGGATCCGGAGCAGGCAAAGGAGATTAACCAGCGGATTGCGCGGGATTACCACATGTACGCAAGCTGGTATAAGGAGGATTAATCCAAACCTATTTCACCTAGAATCCTATCTGAGGTGCCGCTGTTGCTGCGGACATAGTCTCCGGCATTGCGGCCGGCTTTTTTGAGGAAGCCGGGATCGCTGATAAACTTGTCAATGAGAATTCTGAAACTGTAGGCGTCAGTTATTTCAAATCCGCCTTTGAGGCGTTTCAGATCCTGAGCCTCACGGAACCGTTGGTTATTGGGACCAAAGAGAACCGGAATATCAAACACGGCAGCCTCAAGAATGTTGTGTATTCCTACTCCGAATCCGCCGCCGATGTAGGCGATATGGCCGTAACGGTAGATGGATGAGAGCATTCCGAAACAGTCTATGATAAGGGTGTCATACCCCTTTATGTTTTCAAGTGTGGCTTTTGACAGTCTTATGAAGTCACGTCCTTCAAGACGTCCCTCAATCTCTGCCAGATGCTCCTCATGTATCTCGTGCGGTGCTATGATCAGTTTCCAGTCCCTTTTTGGCATAAAATAGGGAATGAACAGTTCCTCATCGGCCGGCCACGAACTGCCTGCAATAAATGTCGGGTTTCCGTTGACGAACTTTTCTATTATGGGGAACTGTTTTGATGCGGCTGCAACTTCAATCACGCGGTCGGCTCTGGTATCGCCCACAATTGAGACATCGCTTATACCGATACTGTACAGCAGGTCCTTGGAGTGACGGTCCTGGACAAACAGATGCTTGAAATATGTCAGTGCCTTGGCATAACTCTTTCCGTACCATTTGAAAAAGAGTTGGTTGTCACGGAAAATTGATGAAACGCTGAATATCTCAATGTTGCGGCGGTGAAGTCCTTTCAGGAAATTGGGCCAGAACTCATATTTTATAAAGAAGGCTTTCTCTATCTTTATGTTGTCCAGGAATTTCCTGACATTGCGTGGAGTGTCAAAAGGAATATAACAAACGATATCGGCACCCTTGTAGTCTTTTCTTACCTCATAACCTGACGGAGAAAAGAATGTCAGCAGAATCCTGCATTCGGGATGTTTGCGGTGAATGCGTTCAATCAGCGGACGCCCTTGTTCAAACTCGCCCAGTGAGGATGCATGGAACCAAAGATAAGAGGCGGCCTTATCAACCTGATTCTCAAGTGTACTGAAAATCTGCCTGTGTCCTTTAACCAAAAGACGGGCTTTCTTGTTGAATAGGGACGCTATTTTTATGCATCCTGCATATAAATATATACCGAGTGAATATATGATCATTACTTTCAGTTTCAGGAAAGAGCCGAAATGGCCTTGCGGGCACGTCTCAAAGTCTCTTCACGTCCTAGAAAATCAGTGATGCAGAATATCTGCGGTCCCATGGCGGCGCCTACAAGAGTTACCCTTAAGGCATTCATGACCTTTCCGGTCTGGTAACCTTTAGAGGCTATCCATTCCATAACCAGCGGTTCCAATACCTCTCCGTTCCAGTCAGGTTGGCTCTCCAGGAAATCACACAACTCGGCTGTTGTCTGAGGTGCGTTCTCCTTCCACCATTTTTTGAGTGACTTTTCATCATACTCATCGGGTGCCTGGAAAAGATAACTGCAGTTATCCCAAAGTTCGCCTACAAAATTGACGCGGTTCTTGACAAGACCTACAGCCGTCTCAACCCGTTCCATCGGAACTTTTATGCCGTGGCTCTCAAGTATGGGGTTGAACAGGAGCGCAATTTCACGGTCGCTTTTGAGCATTATGTATTCGTGGTTGAACCACACAAGTTTCTGATAGTTGAAACGTGCACCGGCCTTGCTGCACTTTTCAAGGTTGAACAGGTCAACCATCTCGTCAAGTGACATGATTTCACGGTCATCACCCGGGTTCCAGCCCAGCAGGGCCAGGAAATTGATTACAGCCTCAGGCAGATAATCCTTTTCACGGTAGCCCGATGATATCTCGCCGGTCTTGGGGTCATGCCATTCAAGCGGGAATACGGGGAATCCCAGACGGTCACCGTCACGCTTGCTCAGTTTGCCGTTGCCTTCAGGCTTGAGCAGCAGTGGAAGATGTGCAAACTGCGGCATGGTGTCCTCCCAGCCGAAAGCACGGTACAGGAGCACATGCAGCGGGGCTGACGGCAGCCACTCTTCACCACGTATTACGTGACTCACCTCCATGAGATGGTCATCGACAATATTTGCCAGATGATAGGTGGGCAGTTGGTCTGCTGATTTATAGAGAACCTTGTCATCAAGAACAGATGAGTTTATGGTCACTTTGCCGCGGATAAGGTCATCAACCTCAACCTCCTGTCCGGGTTCAATCAGGATACGTACAACATACTGGTTTCCAGCCTCGATCAGAGCCTTGACCTCATCGGCCCGCAGCGTAAGTGAGTTCCGCATTTGCAGACGTGTGGTGGCATCATACTGGAAATTGGGAATTTCGTTGCGTTTGGCCTCAAGTTCTGCAGGAGTGTCAAAGGCTATGTATGCCTTGCCTGCCTCAAGCAACATGTCAACGTATTTCTTGTAGATATCCTTTCGCTCAGACTGACGGTACGGGCCGTAGTTTCCGCCAAAAGAAACACCTTCATCAAATTTTATTCCTAACCAGCGGAATGATTCAAGTATGTATTCCTCTGCTCCGGGAACAAAGCGGTTTGTGTCTGTGTCCTCAATCCTGAAGATGAAATCACCTCCGTGTTTACGGGCAAAAAGGTAGTTGTAAAGGGCCGTCCTGACGCCTCCGATGTGCAGAGGTCCGGTAGGACTCGGTGCGAATCGCACCCTTACCCGACGGTTGCCTGAGTTTTGTGTCATCTCGTTCTTTTTTTGCGCTGCAAAAGTAATCATTTTCTCATGAAAAAGACTTATTTTTACCATTCAACAAAAGGCCGTTTCTTAATGAATGATAAAAGACAAATAATAAAGAGCAACAGGCACCTGCTCATACTGCTTTCACTGGTATCCGTATTGCTTACGGTTTATTTTATGCCTGCCAGTCATAAGGAAAACTATATCTACAACATCGGTAAACCATGGACTTATGATGTCCTGATTGCTCCATTCAGCTTTTCAATAGAAAAAAGCAATGAAGTATGGCAACAGGAGGCAGACAGTGTCAGAACATTCTTTGCCCCGTATTTCAGCCGTAATGCCAGTGTAGGTGAGACCGCATTGGCCGATTTTGACCGCTTTTATACCGACAGCCTGAGCAAGTTGGTATGGGAGGAGTCCCATAAGATCCTGCGCCGCAGGTTGGAGAAAGTGTATAATGACGGAGTAATCTCCACTGCCGATGAGGAGTTGCTTTCAGGCAAGGAACTGTTCCGTATCTATGAGGGCAATACATCATCGTTTGTCCAGACATCAAGCGTACGCAGCGTGCGTGACGCATACCGTTATGTGACTGATGCCGACATTTATGTATATGACCGCTATATTCTGCTGCAGCACAATCTTGAAAACTTTATCCAGCCCAATGTCACATATGATGCGGCACGTTCCGAGGCTGACCTTGCAGCGCAGTTGGATGAGATTTCACATTTCCGCGGGATGGTTGTGGCGGACCAGAAGATAATAGATCAGGGTGAGATAGTTGACGAGCAGAAAAGCCAGATGATCAAGTCCTATCTTGATATTGTCAATGAGAAAAACGCTTCCAAGCAGTTCCAGTTGCTTACCTGGGGCGGTCGTTCGGTTTTTGTACTTATATGTTTTCTTGTACTGTTCATATATCTGAGCCTGTACCGGATGGATGATATCGAGAACCGTTCCACCCTGTATTTCCTTTTCGGTTCAATTTCTGTATTTACCGTTGCAGCAGGATTGTTCTGCCAATATTCAAACTGGAGCATCTTTTTGTTTCCATGTTCCATGCTGGCCATTCTGCTACGCATTTTCCTTGACTCGCGTACCGCCTTTACCGGATATATGGTGTTTGTACTCTCGTCATCGCTTATAGTATCCATGCCGTATGAGTTTGTGCTGCTTCAACTTGTGGCCGGTCTGACAGGTATATACTCCCTGAAGGAACTGTCACAACGTTCTCAGATTCTCTGGACATCATTCCTTGTCTTTATCTCTTACAGTCTTGTATGGATTGCCATCCAGATGACTCAACTGGAGTATATCCGTGACATGGATACCTGGATATTCCTCTATTTTGCCATAAACTGCATAATAATTCTGCTGGTATATCCGCTTCTGTTTGTCATAGAGAAACTGTTCGGATTCACATCAAATGTAACTCTTATTGAACTGTCAAACATAAACAATCCGTTGTTGAGGGAACTTGCAGAGAAGGCTCCGGGAACATTCCAGCATTCAATGCAGGTTTCAACGCTGGCATCAGAGGCTGTCACCCATCTCAAGGCCAATCCCCAACTGGTGCGTACCGCTGCGCTTTACCATGATATCGGCAAAATGGAGAATGCGCCTTTCTTTACTGAAAACCAGAACGGTGTCAATCCTCATGACAAACTGACGCCACAGGAGAGTGCCCGCATTATCACAAGCCATGTTGAGAAAGGACTGCAGTTGGCTGACAAGTACGGTTTGCCGCAGGCTATACGCGGTTTCATTGCATCGCATCACGGCAAGGGAGTGGCACGGTATTTTTATATCAAATACACTCAGGATCATCCGGGTGAGGAACCTGATTCAAAAGATTTCAGTTATCCCGGTCCCAATCCATATTCAAAGGAGACTGCCGTACTTATGATGGCCGATGCCGTTGAGGCTGCTTCACGCAGTCTTAAGGAATACACAGAGGAAAGCATAAATGATCTGGTGGATAAAATCATTGACAGGCAGGTGCAGGAGGGCTATTTTAAGGACTGCCCTATAAACTGGTTGGAGATTGAAAAGGTAAAAGACACCTTCAAGGAGAAACTCCGCACAATGTATCACACCAGAATAAGTTATCCTGAGCCTACTGCGGATCTGCATCAAAAGAAAAAGTAACTCCGCCCAATCCGTCTTGTGAGGCTGTCTTGCTGACAGCCTCATTTATTTGTGCACGTACAGAGGCAGAGGGCTGTTCAAGGCCGGCTTTAATCATTATGCGCCTGATATGGCGGAACTGTACTTTTGATACAGGAGGCGCATCAGGACCAAGAACCCTGTCCCTGCCGAAATAATCGGCAAGATTACGTGACAAAGCGTTTGCCGCCCTGTCAACTTTTTGTAGATCAGTTCCTTTTACTGTTACAAGAGTCAGTCTGGAATATGGCGGGTAAAAGAATGCGCATCTCTCTTCAATCTGTTCATTGTAGAACCCGGTATAATCATTACGGCGAACCATATCCAGAACGGCTGCGTCAGGCTGCCTTGTCTGGATAATTACGGTACCCTGCTCATCTTTGCGTCCGGCCCGTCCGGCAACCTGGGCCATAAGCTGGAACGCTCTCTCTGTCGCCCTGAAATCAGGATAACTTATTATTGAGTCTGCCTGGATAATTCCCACAACACTAACCTTGTCAAAATCAAGTCCTTTTGAAACCATCTGTGTTCCTATGAGAATATCGGTACGACCCTCTTGGAAATCATTGATTATGGATTCATATCCTGATTTGGCGGAGTCAAGGTCAAGTCTTGCCACGCGCACTCCCGGAAACAGGTTCTGTACCTCCTCTTCAATACGTTCCGTGCCGAATCCGCGGCTGCGCAGGTTCCTGCCGCCGCATGACGGGCATACTGACGGCACCTTGTAATTACGGCCGCAGTAATGGCATGTGGCGGTATCGGTACTCTTGTGGAATGTGAGACTTACGTCACAGCGGTCACATTTCTGCACCCAGCCGCAATCAGGACACTGAACCGTACCTGAATATCCGCGGCGGTTATGGAACAGGATTGCCTGTTTCCCTTTTTCAAGTGCCAGGCTGACCTGTTCAATAAGTTGGGGTGAGAACAGGCCCTGCATATATTTCTTGCGCCGCAACTCGGCGGTGTCTATTATCTCTATCCTGGGGAGTTTTATGTTGCGGAACCTTTCATTCAGTGTTACAAGCCCGTATTTGCCGTTCATGGCGTTGGTGTAACTTTCTATTGAGGGGGTTGCGCTTCCAAGCAGGGTCCTGGCTCCTGACAATGATGCCAGCATTATCGCCGTGTTGCGTCCCTGATAACGCGGAGCGGGGTCCTCCTGTTTGAAACTTGGCTCATGCTCCTCATCAACAATTACCAGACTGAGTTTCTGAAGCGGCAGGAATACGGCTGAACGTGCGCCAAGAATGAGTTTGTAGGGATTGTCGCTGACCAGACGTTTCCATACCTCAACCCTTATGTTGTCAGAACAGCGTGAGTGATACACGCACATGTCATCCCCGAAGACCCTCTGAAGACGATGCATGATCTGTGTTGTGAGTGCAATCTCAGGGAGCAGATACAACACCTGTCCGCCTTTGGCAATATGCTCCTTTATCAGGTGAATGTAAATCTCTGTCTTGCCGCTTGAGGTGACTCCGTGGAGCAGACACACGTTCCTGTTTCTGAAACACTCCTTTATCCCGTCAAAGGCTTTCTGCTGCGCCTCACTCAGGGACTGAGGCTCTTCGGTCTGTCCGCTGAACTGGGGCAGTCTGCCTGTTTCAAGTTCATAAAAATCAAGGAATCCGTTCTCCTGGAGAGACTTCATGGCCGATGCCGACTTGCATGCATCAGCAAGCGTTTTCCTGGATACAGGTGACGGATTGACCGGATTATCCTTAAAACCGGACAACTCAATGTACTTGTCAAGCAACTCCTTCTGCTTTACAGCGGTTTTACTGAAAAGGGTACTGTAGTCAGAACCGGAATACTCCGTCAGTTTTTTACCGGGTTTGACGAATATCTCGATTCTGGGTTTATAGGGATGGTCATTTGAGCCGTTGTCGGGACGCATTCCTGCCGGGAGCGCGGCTTTCATGGCATCGCCGGGGGTGCACATACAGTAACCGGCCATCCATTCCATCAGTTTGAGTTGGGCGGGCAGTACCGATGGCTTATCCGTATCGAGCACACTTAAAATCTCCTTGATTGTGTGGGCCGAAGGTTTCTCAGAGTGGATTCTGACAATTATGCCTGTAAGCCTGCGGGTCTTTCCGAAAGGTACATAAACCCTAGCCCCTTCAACTGCAAGTTGCTGAAGGGCTTCTGGTACCAGATAGGTGAAAAGTTCATTTAACGGTACTGGAAGAATGACATCGGCATATAGAGTCATGATTGTGCGAAAATACAAAAAAATGACCGGTCCTTTGGTCGGAACCGGTCATTTTTATAATGATATGTTCTGTGGTCAGAATGTCCAGGTCAGGATGAACTGGAGTGTGCTGGCCTTGAAAGCCTCACTGCCTGATTCAACAAGATCCTTGTAGTTAGCTTCCGTTGCATCTTTATATAGATTATGTGTGCCTTCTTCTGTTAGAGGAATATTATAGTTAATGGCAGCCTGAATATGGTTAATGAGTTTTACACCTGCTCCAACATTAATACTCCATGAATATTGATTCAGAATGAATTCCTGTACGTTTGTACCATTTCCTTCCGATTTAGCAACCTCAAATTCTTCGTTCAACTTACCTATGTTGTAATCAAACTGAGGACCGACCTGTCCGAAAATGCCGAGCATGTTACCCAGACCAAATGTATATTTGAGATAAACGGGAACTGATAACAATTGGTCTTTTATGTTATCGCCATTAGTTAGTTCAAGACCTTTTTGAGAATATAAAAGAGCAGCGTCAACGCCTAATCCTATGATAGGAATCTGAATCTCGGCCATAGGTCCGATAAAGAAACCTGTGTAACTATCTTTACTTTTAATGTTGGTTTCGTTTAAGTCGCCAAGGTTATTGAAAGCGACGTTCAGACCGCCGCGGATACCCCAACTGAACTGAGCAGATGCAGGGATAAATGAAAGCAGTGCAAGACTGCAAACGATTAATGCTTTTTTCATATCTGTAAATGATTGATTGTTGTTATGATCTTGTCAGTATTGTAGTGGCAAAGTTAAAACTTTTTAAATAAAAAAATAGGCCAACCGTAAAAAAAGGTCAGCCTACTCTGATTTTGTCTGTTTTAGGTCACTATCTGTGAACGGAAATCCTTTCTCCGCTTGAAGCGCTCTGTCTTGGAGCCCTGGGTGTCTTCTCCTTTTTGGGTTTGGGTTCCTTGGCCTCTTTCTGCTTTTTGTCGGCAGTAACAGCGGTGGTCTTGGTCTCTTCTGCCTCAGCAT
Organism: Bacteroidaceae bacterium; assembly: GCA_017551925.1. GTDB lineage: Bacteria > Bacteroidota > Bacteroidia > Bacteroidales > Bacteroidaceae > Colenecus. The sequence continues at coordinate 44,043 of JAFZKA010000038.1, forward strand.
CATTCCAAAGTCCGTTCTGGAAATCGGTGAGTTGCTTTTCTATGCGTGCCCTTTCAGCCTGCAGTGCTGAATCGGTCTCACAATATTCTGACAGAGGCTGGTTGCGCAGGTTTGAGGTCTTGTATATATCACCTTCATACTGACGCATCACAAAATAGTCGTCAAGTGACATGTTTGTGGTGTTGTTGTAACTGCTTGTCATGACCTGAGTCTGTCCAAGATAGGGGCTTATCTCATCATAGTTTAGCCAGAACATGGGGTGAGAAATGGGCTTTCCATCGCCGAAATCGCTTTCCAACATCACCGGACAGATGGCAGTAACACGGGTCTGATAATTTGACAACTGGTCCAGATAATTGCTCTCCTTGATGTAATATTTCTCAGGGTTGGGAATGTCATTGGGCTTGATAACATACTTGCCGTTCACTTTGGTATATTCAATATAGAAATTGTCAAGCATCTTTTCTATATCCAGTACGTTGTCAGGAGTGAACAGTTCATTACCGTCCAGACGGCACTCGTAAGCCGTAATCTTTCCGTCCAGAATAAGGTTGAGTACCAGCGTGAAGAAATTGACGCGGTCACCGAGAGGAGCCTCGGGGTAGTAGAGCGCGGCATTCTTCTCCTTTTTCAGGTCCAGTTCGCGGTAGATGTCACGCCTCCAGTTCAATTCTGTAGGCATTGAGGTCTGGGCTGTATATTGTGAGCGGGCACGATCTGAGATTGTTACCGCCGTGGGGCTTTTCTCAGCCTCTTTCTGGGCAGCCTGTTCCTGCAGACGGCGTGTGGGCTGTGCATTCACACCCATTACGGCTGTCATGATCAGCAATAGTGAAACGACCTTTTTCATATTGTTATAACTTATCTGTTCTGTATTAATATCAATTGACAACAACCTCAAGTGAAGTGGTGAGTTGACGCTCAATGCCGTCAGGACCTATGGCTTTTACACGTGTTATATAAAAGCGCTTGCCACGTTGAAGTTGATTGAAGTTGTTCTTTTGGCGGGTTGAAAACTTGTCACCGTCAGACAGTTCGGTAACGGCGTTACCGTTCCTGTCAAAGAAAGTGGTCTGAAAACTCAGGACGCGGAATCCTATGTTGAGCAGACCGTTATCTATGGCTGCCACTATACCGTCGGCTGCCAGCAGGTTCTTTCTTGCAAGGTCTGTGCCGCCGCGATAACGCTGTGTATTGCCGTTCTCATCCTTGTACTCTATGAAAGGAGCGGGATCAGGCAACCTGCGTACATGGAATTCATATTCTCCCATGCTCTGCTGGCGTCCCTCCTGATTTGCTGTCACTGCAATAACCACATCTTTGTCAACTACGTCAGGATTGCATATGAACCCGTTACCGCTGCGTGTCAGAGTTCCGCCGCCGTTCTTGAGCCTTGCAGAGATCATATTGCTGGGTACGCCCGGTACAGATATGCTGATAGGGTTGTCAATACCGGCGTAGAGCACGTTCATCATTGTTGCCGATACGGTGGCAAGCGGTGATACCACAGAATAGTTCTGCGTGAAATCACGTCTGATCACACCGTTGCCTGAATTGAGTTCCATATATCCTGAAAGGGTATAGTCACCGGTTCTGGTTGCGGGAACCTCATACCATCCGTCCTCTGAATCAATCTTTTTGCCGTCAATGTATATGGCGGGGCGTGCGGTTGAGTCAACGGCAGCCATTATGATGCGTGCCTTGAAATTGTTACCCTGCACTACATTCTGTGATGTTGGAATCACGTATGCGTTTATGGCGTTTACGCGCAGGTCACCAATGTCAATGTTGTTTACAAGAGTATGAAGCACCTGGCCTTCGGCATAGCGGACATCATTCTGCAGTTTGGTGAGCATGGTTATGGCTGCTGCCACCGGCATGTTCTCATAGTTGTATTCCTGCCAGTTTTTGCCTAATGAACCTATCCTGACGGGAACCTCAGTGCTGAAGTTGTTGCTTATGATGTCTCTCTGAGTGGGGTCTGTCACCATCTCAAGGATTCTCTCACGATAATTGTTGATAGCGTCAAAGAGCATTCCTCCTTTTCCGCGCGTGGGATGCAGCATGACCTGGGTGGCAGCCTCCAGATCTTCCCTGTTATGGATATTGTCCACATTGGCATCCTTACCGTCAGCCTCAATTGCAATCAGAGTCTTGAGTTCATCGGCAAAGTTGAAAAGGGAATCTGAAATCTGCTTTACGTAGAGAGCCCTAGAATACCAGTAGCCCACCTTTTCATGGTTTATGGAATCGGCCGCGGCAAACTCACGGTAGGCCGCGTCGTTCTGAAGGGTGGCGTTTGAGGTGCTCTTTGACAGGCTTTCCTCAACTATAGTGAAACCGTTCAGCACATCCGATGATATATTCATGGCAAGCATCGCCAGCAGGACGATGTACATGAGGTTTATCATCTTCTGACGCGCCGATGGCGGTCTTTCAGTCGTTTTCTTTCTGCTCATAGTTCTTTACTTGGTTCCCATCTGGGAATTCACCTTCATTGCCTCAACCATGCGTGCATAGACGCGGTTCAGTTCCTCAATCTGGGCAACCATCTGGCGGGTCTGCTCGTTCACCTTCTCAATGTTCTCCATCTGTGTACTTGCTGATTTGAGATGCATTTCATAGAAGGTGTTAATGCTTATGAGGTTGCGTGAAAGTTGCTCAATCTCCTCAGAACTCTGTTCCATCTTCTCAGAGTGACGGCACATCTGCTCCATCTTTACTGTCAGGTCATGGATACGTGCTATATAATCCTGGGTAATCTGTTCTACACCGCCCACGTTGAGGCTGCTTGTATTCTCAACCGCAGCAACCGGCGGAACTGATGCAGGTGCAGGTGTAGCCTGTCCTTGTACGGTACCGTTTATTATTATGTTGCCGCGTACCTTAGGTCCTTCATAGTCATCCTCATCGGCCTGCGCATCAGAGGGAATGTAGGGTCTTTCAAAACCTGAAATGAAGAACACCAGAACCTCTGTACCCATACCGATGAAAAGCATGAGGTTTGCTCCCTTGATATGAGTCAGTTTGAACAGGGCTCCAAGTATAACCACTGCGGCACCCCAACTGTATAGATAGTTCAGCAGAATCCTGCCTTTCGGTGAGTCCAGATAATCCTGTATTCTGGTCAACAGACCTTTTTTCTCAGTATTTTCCATATTGAATCTTTTTTCTTTTCAGTTATTTGCGGCCCTTGGTTGATGTGGCGGTGCCTACCTGTGTGCGAACGCAGCGGAAACCGATGTATGAGCGCTGCTCATTCTGATACTCATATGTGCGCCATGATGATTCTATGAACTTTTCAGGGTCTTTCCATGAACCTCCGCGTACAGCCTTACGTTTCATATAATACGGATCTTCAACCGCAGCATTGTAGTAAAGTTCGGGATTCATGTCATTCATCTGAAGAATTCCAGCCTCGGTATATGTGGTTGATGTCCATTCAGCGACATTACCGGCCATATCATAGAGCCCGTTGGAGTTTGGTTTGTAAGAACCGACCTTTGTCGTAATCAGGCTTCCGTCCTTGGTGTAGTTGCCGCGCTCCGGTTTGAAATTGGCGTAGAAACAGCCATCCTCATCCTTTGAGCCTGAAACTTTCCAGGGATAGCGGTTGTTCTCACGTCCGCGTGCGGCGAACTCCCATTCAGCCTCGGTGGGGAGACGATAGCGCTGTATGTATTTGGCCTGTGCGCCAAGTCCTGCCAGCAGATAATCGGTACGCCACGCACAGAATGCGTTTGCCTGCTCCCAACTTACACCCACAACAGGATAGTCATTGTAATTGGGGTGTGAGAAATAGAGCCTCATGTAGGTCTCATTGTTGGAGTTGGGGAAATCATTGACCCAGCATGTGGTGTCAGGGAATACGTTTACAATGTATGTATTCAAAAAATCATACAGGCTTGTCAGTTCCCTGTTTATGGTTTTGCGTACAATGTTACCGTTATCGTCAATGTAAGCGGTATCTTTTGAGATCATTACTTTCTCTTTTGATACCTCCATGTCTGTATTCTTGACTCTGGCATTCGGATCCAACTGGTTCTTGCGCAGAGCAGCCTGAGTGTAGTCAAATATCTCATACCGGTAGTTGAGTTGCTTGGTATCGAGCAGTCTCTCACCGGTAATGGGATGTGTGAAATAGATGCTTTCAATGGCTCTGGCCTGATCCTCATTGGGCTTTTTCCATGGAATAGGCTTGTTCCAGTTGAGGTGGGGAGTTACGGGCTCGCCGAACTTGTCTTCGGTAATCATGAATGATTCGTCACCGCCGTAGGCAGGATCAGCCAGACGTGTACGGATAATGGAATCACGTACCCAGTTGATGAACTGGCGGTATTTTGCGTTTGACACCTCCTTTTCATCCATCCAGAATGATTCCACTGAAATCTCCTTGGTGGGCGCATTTGAACCCCAAAGGCTGTCGTTGCCTTCTTCACCTATCTTGAGCGAACCTCTCTTGACAAGAACCATACCGTATGGTACGGGTTCGCGTAATGCCACCTGTGATGAACCGGTTACTTCGCCTCCGTTTGCACCGGCGTAACCGCTGCTGGTGCATGACGGTGTCAGAAACAATAAGGCTGTCACCCCTGTCCAAACAATGTTCTTTAGTCTCATTGTATATTTATTATAAGTATCTTACACTTTTATGTGCGTTTTTGCCCTTCTTGAAAAAATCCACTTCAGTCTGCCAACTCACCATCAGATCGTGACTGCCGTTCAAAGAACCTACGCCGCTGGTGAAAAACTCATATGCATATCCAATCAGGACATTCCTGTATTTTCCGCCCGCCATTGCGGTCACAGATATGCCCGGACTGTATGTTGCACCCAAGTAGAACAGTGCCGAATCATAAGTGTAACTGCCTTTGACTGAAATGTCAGTCCTGAAAAACTTCAGGTCGCTTTCAACCAATATGGCCGGCTGCACCTGTAATAACGGATTTCTGAGAGCTATATTGCATCCGCCGGTCAAATATAGTGTCGGGCTGATATCCATTTCTGATGTTTTTCCGCTTGTCTTGCCGAACTCCACATGCGGAAAATTCAGGTGCTGGGCCGATGCCCCCAGATACCAGTCACCTCTGACATACAGAAGTCCGAATCCCAGGTCACCTACGGTTCCCCTTTCTTCAGATGAGGGAAACGCCGGGTCATTCTGGGTCTCAGTCTTGAGTTTGCCGCTGTTGAACTGTTCAGACATTACACCACCCTGAATGCCTATATTCATCCATCCTTTCTTTATACCTATTTTATAGGCATAGTTGAAAAGCAGTCTGCGGTTGGTAAATAGTCCGATGGTTTCATTCAGCAGAACTACTCCGAGCGAGTGTTTCATACGGTCAAACGGCAGTGCAGTGTTGCCGCCCAGAAACATTGTTACCGGTGCGTTTGTATATCCTGTCATCTGCATTGAAAGAGAGCCGGTGACATTTGCCATGCTGTTGCGGTTCATTGCCGCAGGATTATAAAAATTTTCCACTTCACGGAAATGTGTGAAGTGTGCATCAAACTGAGCCTTGGCTGAGAGAGCCAGACAGAGTGTCACGGCAAAGAATAGAGACCGTTTTATGGTGTTCATCAATAATATAACGGCAAAAAATGGTCATTATTTTTGCTCTTGATGAAAAAATGCCTAATTTTGCGCCGCTAATTTCGACAGAAAAAGTAAGAACTAAATAAAAACAAACAACTTAAAATGATCATTGTTCCAGTTAAAGAGGGTGAGAACATAGAGCGCGCCCTTAAGAAATTCAAGAGAAAGTATGAAAAGACCGGTGTTGTAAAAGAACTCCGTCGTCGTCAGCAGTTTGACAAACCTTCTGAGTTGAAGCGTCTCAAAATGGAGCACGCCATATACGTACAGAAATTGCAGCAGACAGAAGAATAAAAAAGGCCTTAGGGCTTGCTTTTTGTTTTTTTCTTTTCTATATTCGTCACTGAAACCATTCAGTGACGTTTTTTGTATATGTACATAGACCAGTTTGCAGAATATCTTAAGTTGGAGCGTAACTACTCTGACAGAACGGTTTCAAGTTACTGCTGTGACCTTACCCTTTTCCGGCAGTTCTTGACTGAAACTGAGACTGGTCTGGATTTTTTGACGGCCGATAGAGATGTCGTGCGTTTATGGGTTGTGGATATGATGGAAAAAGGTGAGGCTACCACTTCGGTCAACCGCAAGTTGAGTGCCTTACGTTCCTTTTACCGTTTTCTGCGTATAAAAGGTATCATAACCGCATCGCCTGTTCAGGGTGTCAAGGGACCAAAGAACAAAAAACCGCTTCCTCAGTTCGTAAAAGAGTCTGATATGAACAGGCTTTTAGATGATACTGATTTTGGCGGGGGGTTCATTGGTGTCAGGAACAGGACCATAATAGCCGTTCTTTATGAAACGGGAATGCGTATGGCGGAACTCATCGGGCTTGATGACCGTGATGTTGATTTCGGTACACGTAACATTAAGGTAACAGGAAAACGCAACAAACAGCGTTTCATTCCGTTCGGAACAGACTTGGAAAAGAGTCTGCGCGATTATCTTGATGCACGTACCAGCACATTCGGTCAGGTGCAAGGGGCTTTCTTTTTGAGCCGGAAAGGGGAGCGTATCCCACGGCATCAGGTGTATCTTTTGGTCAAAGATGCTTTAAGCAAGGTTTCTGATGTCTCAAAAAAGAGTCCTCATGTGCTCAGGCACACATTTGCCACCTCCATGCTCAACCATGATGCAGAACTGGGTGCTGTCAAGGAACTTTTAGGCCACAGTAGTCTGCAGACCACTGAAATCTATGTGCATACTACATTTAAGGAACTGAAGGAAATATATAAACAGGCTCATCCAAGAGCCTAACTAAAACCATTTGACTATGGAAACAAAAATTCAGGCGTTGCATTTCACTGCAACAGAACAGCTTCAGGCGTTCATTGAGAAGAAGTGTGCAAAACTCGAAAGAGTGCACGAGTTGATCCGTAAGGTTGATGTGATTTTGAAGGTAGTCAAGCCCGAGACAGCATTGAACAAACAGGCAAGCATTACTGTTGTCGTTCCCAATGGTGAACTATTTGCAGAGAAAACCTGTGATACATTTGAGCAGGCAGTTGATGAATGTTTGGATGCATTGACCAAACAGTTGAAAAAAATGAAGGAAAAACAGCGTGAAAAGTAAAAAACACGTGGATTTTTTTGTTCTGAAGAAAATTTGAGATATCTTTGCACCCGCTCTTCGCTCAAGCGATGGGCGGGTGTACTTTGACACTATGCCGCTATGGCTCAATGGTAGAGCAACGCACTTGTAATGCGTAGGTTGTTGGTTCGATTCCGACTAGCGGCTCTGAAGGGTGAATTCCAGAGTGGCCAAATGGGGCAGACTGTAAATCTGCTGTCTCTCGACTTCGGTGGTTCGAATCCATCTTCACCCACAAGGCAGGCCTTGACGATGCCGGGAAACCGGTGCCTGCGGTTCTTCTGTGAAACCACCTTATTATATAAGGCAGGTCTTGAAGTGACAATCGTGACAAAGAAAGTTGCGGGAATAGCTCAGTTGATAGAGCATTAGCCTTCCAAGCTGAGGGTCGCGGGTTTGAGTCCCGTTTCCCGCTCCAGATTTGTCGCTGTTATAGCTCAGCTGGTAGAGCGCATCCTTGGTAAGGATGAGGTCCCCGGTTCAAATCCGGGTAACAGCTCTATAAAAGAGGATAGGAGGAGACCGCCCTGGCGGGAGCCTTTTTGTAGTTGACATCAAGTTTATAATCAATAAAATAGCTTTAAACTATGGCAAAAGAGACATTTGTGCGCACGAAACCGCACGTAAACATTGGTACTATCGGTCACGTTGACCACGGTAAGACTACCCTGACCGCCGCTATCACCAAGGTTTTGGCTGAGAGAGTATCAGGTAACGCTGACAAGATCAAGTCATTTGATCAGATTGATAACGCCCCTGAGGAGAAGGAGCGTGGTATAACCATCAACACCGCTCACATTGAGTACGAGACT
>JAFZKA010000039.1 GCA_017551925.1 Bacteroidaceae bacterium
CCCGATTCCACCGCTGTTTTCAGGCCGATGAACGTAGTGGTTCTGATACTTGAGAGTTTTGGCTCAGAGTATATCGGTGCAATGAATCCCGATAAGCAGGACATACATGACTGCACCCCGTTTATTGATTCTGTCATAAACAACTCACTCACCTTTCAAGTATCGCTTGCCAACGGCCGGAAAAGCATAGACGCCATGCCTTCAGTCCTGGCCGGTATTCCAATGCTCAAGGATCACCTGTTCCTTACCCCTACAATTATGTCAAAGGAGATTACAGGACTAGCCAAGGAACTTGGCAAAAAAGGTTATTACTCCGCCTTTTTCCATGGAGCAGACAACGGCTCTATGGGGTTCCAGTCATTTTCAAAGGTGATAGGCTACAATGACTATTTCGGAATGGAGGATTTTGTTAAGAAACCGGAATATGGAGGTAACGCGGTGTTTGACGGATACTGGGCCATTTGGGATGAGGAGTTCCTGCAATATATGTGCGATATGATAGGTTCTTTCAGGGAGCCGTTCGTAGCATCGGCATTCACAGCCTCTTCACACCACCCGTACAATGTACCGGAGCGTTATCAGAAACTCTATCCGCAAGAAGGCAATCTGCCCATATATCGCGGCATCCGATACTCAGACCATGCCCTGAAGATGTTCTTTGACAAAGCATCTGAACAGCCCTGGTTCAGCAATACGCTTTTTGTACTTACCGCTGATCACACCAACCTATCTGAAAACCCTGATTATCAGTCAGATTATGGAAATTTCAGAGTACCGATCATTTTTTACTGTCCCTCAGACAGTCTGAACGGAAGGCGTAATGCAATAGCACAGCAGTCTGACATCTATCCTTCAATATTAGGATACCTTGGATATGACAGGCCCGTCATAAGTTTCGGCCAGGATCTCTTCAATACCCCCGATGATGATACCTGGGCCGCCAACCTGCAGAACGGCCTCTACTCATATTACAAAGGTGATTATGTGCTCCAGTTTGACGGTGAAAACGAAACCGGCCTCTTTGCCTACAAACAGGACCCCACCCTAAAACAAAATCTCAAAGGAACCCGACCCGCCACAGAGCAGGCAATGCTGAAAAACCTCAAAGCCCTTATCCAGCAATACCTAATCTTCATGACGCGCTAACACAAAGCCTGCGATTTGCAGCAGCAGAAGGAACCGTCCCTATTGCGGACACGTTTTACGCTTAGTATACTTTTACCTTCAGTTTAGCGTAGGCGCGCTCCACTTTCTCCAGAGCCTTTTCCACGCTTTCAGCGCGAGCCAGAATCACACCCATGCGGCGGTGACCCTTGATCCATGGCTTACCGAAGAGGCGAATCTGTACATCGGGCTCAGAGAGTATCTCATCAAGATTCTCAAATTCAACCATTGTGGTATCGCCCTCAACAACAATAGCCTTTGATGCGCTGGGCCCGAAGAAATTGATCTTGGGAATAGGCAGACCAAGCACTGCACGTGCGTGCAGGGCAAACTCTGAAAGATCCTGTGATATCATGGTAACCATGCCGGTATCATGCGGACGGGGTGAGACCTCACTGAACAGGACATCATCACCGCAAACGAACATCTCAACGCCAAAAATACCGTAACCGCCCAGTGCGTCGGTAATCTTCTTGGCAATGTCCTGAGCCTGAGCAAGAGCCTTGTCTGTCATGGGCTGTGCCTGCCATGACTCGCGGTAATCACCATCCACCTGATGATGACCGATGGGGTTAAGGAATGTGGTACCACCGCTATGACGAACGGTAAGCAGGGTTATCTCATAGTCAAACTTTACAAAGCCCTCAACGATAACCTCACCACCTCCGGCACGACCGCCCTCCTGAGCAATCTTCCAGGAATTATCGGCATCGGCAGGAGTCTTGCAGACACTCTGCCCGTGACCTGACGAACTCATGATTGGCTTGACAACGCAGGGAGTGCCAATCTCCTTGAGAGCAGCGTCAAACTCCTCACGGGTTGCAGCAAAACGGTAGTTTGATGTAGGCAGGCCCAGTTTCTCATGAGCCAACTGGCGGATACCCTTACGGTTCATAGTAAGGAACGTTGCATTGGCTGTAGGTATAACGTTGTAACCCTCCTTTTCAAGTTTAACAAGCTCAGGAGTGGCAATAGCCTCAACCTCCGGAATAATCATATCCGGTTTTTCCTTTTCAATAATCTCACGCAGACGCGCACCGTCAAGCATTGACAGAACATAACTGCGATGAGCCACCTGCATAGCAGGAGCGTTTTCATACCTGTCAAGGGCTACCACCTCAACACCATAACGCTGCAACTCAATTGCAACCTCTTTACCAAGTTCACCTGAACCGCACAGGAGAGCCTTCTTGGCCACCTTAGTGAGCGGAGTACCGATTTTTACCATATTATATTGAAATTTAGATTCTTACAATTGCTGCATGTCATGAAGTTTCTTGTAGTAGCCGTTAAGCGCTATCAGTTCCTCATGAGTGCCGCGTTCCACTATCTTTCCCTCATGTAAAACACATATCTCATCAGCATTTTTAATGGTTGAGAGACGGTGTGCTATTGCAATTGTGGTGCGGTCTTTCATCAGCCTTTCAAGTGCCTCCTGTACCAAACGCTCGGATTCGGTATCCAAAGCACTGGTTGCCTCATCCAAGATAAGGATAGGCGGGTTCTTGAGTATGGCACGTGCTATACTTACACGTTGACGCTGTCCGCCTGAAAGCAGACATCCGCGGTCACCGATATTGGTATCATAGCCATTTTCTGTCTCCATAATGAAATCATGGGCATTGGCTATCTTGGCTGCGGCAATCACCTGCTCACGGGTGACATCTTTTACGCCGAACGTTATATTGTTGTAGAAAGTGTCGTTAAACAATATGGCCTCCTGGTTCACATTACCCATTATTCCACGTAATGACTTGAGAGAAATATTCCTGATATCGACACCATCAATCGTAATTGAGCCTTCAGTCACGTCATAGAATCTTGGAAGCAGATCAACTAAAGTGGATTTTCCGGAACCGGACTGGCCCACAAGCGCTACAGTCTTGCCTCTGGGTATTGTCACGTCAACTTTATGCAGCACCTCGCGGTCTTCTTCATAAGAGAAACTGACGCCGTTATACCTGATTTCACTGTTGAAACCGTCCAATTGGACAGGATTCTCAGCCTCCTTTATTGTATTTTCAGCCAAAAGGATCTTATCTATACGTTCCAATGAAGCCAGACCTTTTGGTATAGCATATCCGGCTTTTGAGAAATCCTTGATAGGGTTGATTACGCTATAGAGAATTGTCAGATACCAGATGAATTTCGGAGCGCTGATTGATGACCTGTCTCCCAGAATAAGGGTTCCGCCATACCACAGTACAATCACAATAAGTGCAGTTCCCAGAAATTCACTGACCGGATGAGCCAATGCCTGTCTCATGTTTACCCTGTTGACTGCCCTGCGCAGACTGTTGCTGATATTCAGAAAACGCTCCGACATCTTTCCCTCGGCCATAAAAGCCTTGATTATCCTGAGTCCGCCCAAAGTCTCATCCATCTGTGACATGGTATCGCTTGAACGGGCCTGAACTTCAAGTGATCTTGCCTTAAGTTTACGGCCTATCACGCCCATCACCCATATAATCAACGGTCCCACAAGAATGGTGAATATGGTAAGTTGCCAACTTATGACAAACAATGTGGTCAGATAAACAATTATAAGAATGGGGTTCTTTATGAGCATGTCCAAAGACTGCGCAATGGAATTTTCTATTTCTGACACATCGGCACTCATACGGGTAATGATATCACCTTTCCGCTCCTTTGAAAAGAATCCCATAGGCAGGCTGAGCACTTTGTCATATATGCTGACCCTGACATCACGAACCACTCCCGAACGCAACGGTACCATTATTGCCGATGACCCGAAATAACAGCCGGTTTTAAAAAATGTCATCAGAATCAGCACCAGTCCCAAAACCAGAAGGGTATTGGCCTCACCGTAAATCCCGATGAATTCCGTGACCTTGAAATAAAAATTGTTCCTTAACGCTGCAGTAAAATCATCGGCTTTCATTCCCCAATATACAGGGGTGTATTCATAAACATTCTCGCTTATTTTGAACAGGATCTGGAGAATCGGTACTATCAGGGCAAAAGAGAATACATTGAGAAGCGCAGACAGAAGATTGAATAAGACACTACCTACCAGATTCTTTCGATACGGTCTTACAAAACGTCTTAAGAAAACAAAAAGATCTTTCATTTGATTCTAATTCTGTATGGACTGCGAAGTTACAAATTTTACTGCGTAAAAACATGGAAATGAGGTATTATTAAATAACTTTGCAAACTAGTTATCAACAACCGGAATCTATGACAAACCGTATCAAACCGTTTCTGACAATTCTTTTTTGCACCATGTGCTTCAGAAGCATGTCAGAAAACCTGCGTTTCAACGTGCTGTTTGACAATCCGGCAACTGAAAGCACTTACAAACCGGCACAATTCCAGTTTGAAAGAAAAGACAGACTCAAAGAAAGTTCTCTGCTCCCGGCAGCCCTGCTGACCGCCAGTTTTCTCTATAATGACTACTATCTGGACCAGGCCATCATCAAACAGGGAAGCATTGAATCCCCCAGTCTGGGATCAGCAGACTATATACAGTATTCGCCTGCCGCAATAATGCTCGCAATAAAAGCGGCCGGAGTTGAAGGACGCAGTGACTGGAAACGCATGTTGACGGCCGACGCCATATCAACAGCAATCATGGCCGCTGTAGTAAACGCAACAAAATATACGGTTTTAAGAGAACGTCCTGACGGCAGTTCCAGAAACTCATTCCCGTCGGGTCATACGGCAACCTCTTTCATGTGTGCACAGATGCTGCATCGCGAATATGGTGAAACCGTCAGTCCATGGATAAGCGTTTGCGGCTACGGAATCGCCGCAACTACAGCCGTTTTCCGTGTAGCGGCTAACCGTCATTGGTGTTCTGACATTCTGGCCGGAGCCGCCATCGGTATTTTTTCAACAGAACTGGGATACTGGTTGACAGACCGCATTTACGGTGACAACAGGCTCAGGAAACCTGTCATTGCCCCTGATACAGATGAACTGCCGGAGTGGAAGTTCGGACTCTTTTCAGACTACAGCATAGCATCCGATGTGTTCACATCACAAGGCTATGGCAATCCCAATGCAAAACCGGCCTGTTCCATAGGTGTTGACGCCACTTGGATGCTCTGGTACATAGGTGCAACCGTTCGGGCGAATGTCACCCAGATGAAATGGACCGGACCGCATGATATCATTCTGCCTGACAAAGGAAGCGTTGCAGACATCTACACTATCGGCGCCGGACTTGACCTTGCATTTCCGGTCATTGACAGGCTGAACCTGAACGGTCAGGCTATTGCCGGATACTCACCGGCCTCAAACAACTACAGTTTTTTAAATCCTGACAACAGCCCTGTAGAATGGCAGATTCAGGCAGGAATGCATTATTACGCCAATTTAGGTTTGGAATTCAAGACAACAGACTATTCCAGCGTCTCTGTTCACGGAGGTCTGGATTACTACGATAAGGTTTGGCGTTCATTCGTTATGGGCGCAAGATTCAATTTTACGTTTTGATCATGGACAAAATACTAGCGTCAATTCTTTACGGTCTGATATGGTTGCTCTCCCTGCTGCCGCTTAATCTGCTGTATCTGTTTTCTGATATAGCCTGGCTGATAATGTTCCTGTGTCCACCGTTGAGATACCGCAAATCAATAGTGCGTAAGAACCTGGCCCTGTCATTCCCTGACAAAGACCGTAAATGGCTCAGGCGCACCGAACGCCGTTTTTATTACCAGTTCGCATGCCTGATAGTGGAAAGCCTTAAAACCACATCAATCGGAGAGCGCTGGGTAAAGCGCCACATGGAGATAGTGGGATGTGAAAAGATTGTAGAGGAAACCCTTAATGGAAGATCCGGAATAGGATACCTGGGGCACGTGGGAAACTGGGAATGGATACCCTCAATGAACCTGTATTTCAAGAATGTTGACAATTTTCTGGGCGGACAGGTATATCACAGGCTTGAAAACAGCACCATGGACCTTTTCATGCTCAAACTAAGGAGCAAGTTCGCGACAGAGAACATACCGATGGAGCATGTCATGCGCCGACTTTTGGAATGCAGGAACAACGGCAGGACATTCTTTATCGGGATGATTGCCGACCAGGTTCCGTTGTGGTGGAACATACACTACTGGACTACATTCCTCAACCAGAACACACCCGTTTTTACAGGAGCGGAACGCATAGCCAGAAAACTGGATGCCGAAATATGGTATATGCATATTACACGCAAGCGCCGCGGATATTACCGTTGTGAGATGCAACTGGTCTTTGAACACACAAAAGACCTGCCTGAGTTTGCTGTTACGGAGAAATACATGCGTCTGCTTGAGGATAACATACGTGAATGCCCTGAACTCTGGTTATGGACACATAACCGATGGAAACGCACATGGGAAGGCTATCAGCAGTGGATCAGTGAGCATCCGGCGCTAAACCGCAAAAACTGAACACTTTTCAATATCTTAGTCAATTAAAAGCAGAAATATGAGATTGTCAATACGCTTGATCGTGGTGGCTGTGTTATCGGTTTTTGCCGTCAACCTTCAGTCAAATGCCCAACGGTTACGTTTCAACCTGTCATTTGACGGCCTTTTCGATAACCGTGAATTCAAAGGTGACGTTATGCCTCAGACCATATATGGAATGCGTCTTACACCCCAGATAGGTTTTGAGAACGGCAATCATCTGATTATGGGCGGAGTGTCAAAAATATGGGAGTTCGGTTCCAAAGGTGACATTGACCCCATTCCCGTACTCTACTACAAATACCGTGATGAGAAATGGTCAGCATCATTCGGCAACATTCCCCGTACACATCTGCAACGCCAGTTGCCCGATGCATTCCTGTATGATTCAATCGCTTTCTTTGAACCAGTCATAGGCGGAACGCTCATACAGTATTACGGCACAGATCTTGAGACGGAAATCTATTGCAACTGGTTCAGCCGTCAGAGAATGTATGACCGTGAAGCATTCCGTATTGTGAATGACCTTCAGTACAACCTGTCATTCATCAGCATTGGCTATTATGCCGCCCTGACACATTTCGCCGGCCCTGTTGAACCCGGGCATTCGCTGTATGAAAAGTTCATGTTCAATCCGTGGATAGGCGTTGACCTTTCAGACTTCATGCCTGAAAGAACCGTATTAAGGCTTGAAGGCGGTCTTTTGAGTTCTTTCATACGTTGCCGCAAATTCGATGACTGGGGCAAGGCATTAGGTTTCATGGGTAAGATTGAGGCCGGATGGCGATGGTTCAACATACAGAGCACACTGTACAAGGGCGACTGCCAGCAGGAATACCTGCATGACCCCGATGCCGGAATAATGTTCCATCGCAGTGACCCGTTCTACAACCACACATTCTACAACAAGACACGTCTGGGTATCCTGTTCTATGATGACGGCAATATATCATTCGGATTCAACTGGAATCTGCATTTCACTCCTGACACCCCCACACATCACCAACAGATGATTACCGTCAAGTACAATTTCAATCCCGACGTATTCAAAAGGAGATACATTCAATAAGAATTCATAAATGAAAGCAGCATCAAACATAAACGGCAGACTGACCAAAAGCGACAGGATTGTACTGGCATGGCTTTTTGTCTGGCTTTTCATCAACATACTTCAGGCAGCCTTTACCGGCCTGTCAAATGATGAAGCCTACTACACTTTATATGCCGAAAACCTGGCCTGGGGTTATTTTGACCATCCGCCCGTAACTGCCATACTGGTCTGGCTTGGAATGCTTTTTTCAAGCGGAAGTCTTGGCATACGTCTGTTCTTTACCCTGCTCCAGCCTATCTATTTGTGGATATTATGGATCCTGGTAAGAACTGACAAAAAAGAATCCAGGACTCCTCAAGATGCCAAACTGTTCATGATGCTGTCAGCAACCGTACTGATGCTTCAACTATATGGATTCATCGCAGTTCCTGACGGTCCGCTAATGATTTCATCGGCATGTTACCTGCTGGCTTTTGACCGTTTCTCAAAGGGCAGGCATTGGGCCTGGATCGGTTTGGGAGCGGCTATGGCGTTCATGGCATACAGCAAGTACCATGGGGCGCTTGTGGTGTTGTTTTCACTGATTACGGCACCGTGGATGCTTAAGAAACCCAAGTTCTATCTGGCCGGAATTCTGGCGCTTATACTGTTCATTCCCCATCTTAAATGGCAGTATGACCATAACTGGGCATCATTTGCATACCATCTTTCCGGACGTAACACCACTTTTGAGTTCGGCGATGTGATTACATATATCGTCAATATGCTGGTCGTTTTCAATCCGCTGTTTGTTCCCGTATTCTTTCAGGCATGGCGCAAGACAAAGCCCACGAATGAAACACAAAAGTTCCTGCGCTGGCTTCCGGTGCTTTTCATCGGTTTTTTCCTGCTGTCATCAATACGCGGATACGTACAACCGCAATGGGTCATAGCCTGCACGTTCGGAATTTTATACGTGATGTTCGAATACTGTCGGATACACACAAGAACATACCGGTATATTATGCGTGCCGGTACGGTGATAATAGTTCTCCTTGTTCTGTTCCGTATAGAGATGGCTTTCAACCCTCTGGGCATAAAGTATGAGATTTTCAATAATGAGGAATCTTACTCCGAACTCAGCCGGATGGCTGCAGGACGCCCGCTGATTTTCAGCAGCAGTTACAGTGAGTCAGCAAAATACCGATATTACACCGGCGGTGATGCATACTGCGAACCCAATATCAGATATCGTACCCATCAGTGGCAGTTCGTGGATTATGACACGGAATTTGCAGGACAACGGGTGCTTATAGAGACCAATGAAAGTGTTGCAACTGATTATATCGAGTTGGCCAACGGCAATGACTATTACTGGACAGAGTGCGATGATTTCCGCCCTGTCAGACTCATTGACATAAAGTTCACAGGCATCCCGTCAAAACTTGAATGCGGTCAGAAACTTTCCATTGATATGACTGTGACCAACCCTTACAGTTATGCGGTGTCAACCGGTCCTGACACGCGTCTGATAATGATATGGAAATGGGGCCGATATGATATGCTTGAATATGACACCGATATTGAACTGACCTTACAGCCGGGTGAAAGCGTTGACAGAACATTCGTATTCACGGTACCCGATGAACTTGCCGGCCGCAAATACAGTGCAGGCTTTGCCTTCAAGTCAGGCGTATGCGCATACTGGTTCAACTGTAATCCTGTTAAAACAATAGTAAAGAAATGATTATCAAATTCATAAGATTCTGTATTGTCGGAGGTTCCGGCGTGTTTGTCGATTTTGGCATTACATGGCTGTTCAAGGAACTGCTGCGCTTCAACAAATACATTGCAAACGCATTGGGATTTCTCTGCGCCGCAACAAGCAATTTCTTTCTTAACAGAATGTGGACCTTTGCAGGAACCGAGGGCGATACCGGAACACAATATCTGCGTTTCCTGCTGATTTCAGTGATAGGTCTCGGCATAAACAGCCTGACCGTATTCATTCTGCACGGAAAGATCAAATGGAATTTCTACCTGTCAAAACTGCTTGCAACAGGCGTAGTCACGTTCTGGAATTTCTTTATGAACTATCTGTTCAATTTCTGATTGCAGGTACCCGCTTACCTAGATTCATCGGGCTTCAAGATCGTCATACAGGGTCTGTAGTATTGCCTTGCCCCTGTTAAGACGCAGTTCAGCACCTTCCGGATCATTAATCAGACATTGCCCTGAGTCATCATCATAAAGGGTGACACCGGTGCTGTCAATGAAACAAAGTCCGTTGGAGAACGTATAGAACGAGAACGGATAGGTATAACTCTCAGACAACACGTTACGGCTGAAAAGGAAATCGCTGTGGTCAATCCCCAACTGGGCCAGTAAAGTTGCGGCGATATCTGTCTGACTGGTAAAACGGTCTATAACCTTTGGTTCCTTAACCGCACCGCCCAGCCAGAGTACAGGAATATGGTGTACATGAGGATCAAAAGCAAATCCCTCCTGAGGATAGCGGAATCCATGGTCAGGAATAACAACCAAAAGCAGATTATCCCAAAGAGGCGTACTGCGCAGACTGTCCACAAGCGCCCCCAGACAACTGTCTGAATAGGCAAAGGCATTGCATATCTTGTCTTCAAGTCTGTGATATGGAACCTCAAACGGCTCATGACTGCTGATGCTCAGAAAACCTGAAAGCCAAAGTGAATCCTTTCTGCTCTTGAGTTCCTCAAACAAACGGCTGAAAGTAATGTCATCATTTACGCCCCAGTTATTGGTCTTTCTCTCCTGTAAGGTGAAATCCGTTTCTGATGTTATATGACTGTAACCGCTGGAATAAAGCCAACTCTGCATATTTGTAAAGTTGATGTCGCCACCATACATGAAATAAGTGGAATAACCCCTCTCTGCAAGTTTGTCCGGGATTGACGGCAGACGGGAACTTTTAACCGGCAGTTTCATTATAGATGTCATGGGTAATCCGGGATGACCGTTCATTACGCATACCAGCCCCCTGTCTGTACGGAAACTGCTGGCATAGCAGTTGCTGAAAAAAACACCCTCTTTTATCAGGCTGTCCAAACGTGGTGTGACATCAGGACGACCGCTGATGGCATGCACAAAATCACCGCCGAAGCCCTCCATTACCATAATGAGCACATTAGGTCTTGTTGTGTTCAGAAGTTGCTCTGTGCCGGTATCATCAGTATTATACAATCCTTCAAAATATTCACTGCGACTCTCCTCATCCAAGTAATCATACCATTCTGAATAATCAGAGGTCTTGCTCAGGGAACTTAACAGGCTGAATCCCGGATTAACCGCCGAATGATTAAGGAACTGGTCAGTGGTAAAATAAGCATGACCCACATTCATGGTCGATGCGCTTAAGCCCCCGCGTATCGCCAGGAACAACGGACCAAAGAGCAACAGATTCAGCACAGTGACGACAAGCGGCATAAGTACTTTCCTGAAAGGATCTGAAACCGGTTTAAGCGGTCTGGTCAGTATCTTGAAAAACAAGAATGCAACAACCAGGACCACCGCTATTCCCAATACTGCCATAAACGGTGATATGCTGGCCACAGCCTCTTTAGGCGTTCTTAGATAAAAGAGAACTGAAGCATCAAGTTTGAAACCCCAGAACGGATAAAGTGCCGCGTCACCGACAAAAATCAATGAAAGGACCAGTGAAACAATGATATCATAAATCTGGAGAATCCTTTTGACAGGAAAAGACGATATCCATATTCCTATGATTATCAAAAGAACCGGCAATACAGTAAGATATCCGGCGACAGAAAGATCTATGGTAAGACCGTGCCATACAACCTTGATATAATCCTTTAAACCATGATTGTGATTGAAGCCTCCGGCATACAGCATAAACAGAGGTTTCTCCATCATGAATATCAGCACAAGACTGAAATAGTGCCATAAAAGCACCTCGAATCTGCCTCTATATCTGTTTTTGCTTTGCATAACGGCTTATTTCCTTCCAAAATCAGCAGGTATCTCGCCCCACTTCTTTGTATCCCATTTCAGGATATTGTTTCTGAAACTGTTCTCCTTAAGCCAACGCTCGGCGCTTTCAATACGTTCAAACACAGCCTCTGTGTCTGGAGTACGCTCCAGTTTTGTACGACATTTGCCGGCTTTGACCCATTCAATAGCGTTACGTGAATCGCTGTAAAGCGGCCAGTCCAGCCCACGGCTCTTGTAGAGAGCCAACGCATGGACAATAGCCAGGAATTCACCTATATTGTTCGTGCCCAAAATCGGACCGAAATGGAATTTCTCCTCCATATCACCCAGATATACGGCACGATATTCCATCTGTCCGGGATTACCACTACAGGCGGCATCAACTGCCAACGCCTGACGAAAAACCTCCGGTGGAATGGGCTTTTCCTTTTTTTTACGACCTCCATTATGCTCAGGAGTTTTCTTCTCTATGAAGTTCTCCGGCGGCAGATTGATTGCCTCCTCGGCCTCCTCTCTTGTGGCAAACCCCTTATATACGGCACCTTTCCAGCCCTCTACCTGCTGTTTGCAGGCCTCCCAGGACTCATAAATCCCCGGATTCAACCCAATCCAAACAACATAAAACCTATTCTGTGCCATATTTCGCAGGTTCTTGACGCAATAGGGACGGTTCCTTCTGCGTCATGGCGCAGAAGGAACCGTC
>JAFZKA010000040.1 GCA_017551925.1 Bacteroidaceae bacterium
ACCTTCCGTAACCATCACGGATGCCACTGTCAACGTAACCGCTGAAAGCGGAAATGGCACCATTAACGTGACCTATTTAAATATTGAGCCAGACGACATCAATCCTGAAGCTCAATTCTTTGCTTCAGACGGCGAGACCTCAGCTACATATGATTGGATTTCGGTTGAATTTAACAATGAAAACAATGCTGTTTATACTGTCGAAGCAAACGATGGCGAAGCACGCACAGCCTACTTCAAAGTATACGAGCAGAGCGAAGGTATCTATTCAAATCTCATCACCGTCAACCAAGCAGCACCTGTAGCACCTGTGAATCCTCATGTTACATGGGATTTGAGCACCGACCAAACTGCAACAGCCACCACAACCGAAATGACATGGACAAGCGATTATGCGACAATGGCTGTGGTTAAAGGCAATGCATCAACAAACACTAACAACTATTATCCTGGAACACCTAACCAAAGTTATACCAGCACGCGTTTCTACAAAAATAGCGAACTCACAATTGCTCCTGTTGCAGGTCATGCCATTACAAGTGTCGTATTCACAGCTACCACTGAAAATTACGCAACAGCTTTTGAAGGAAGTACATGGACAAATGCAACAGCAAGCGCAAGCTCAACAACAGTTACAGCTACTCCAACCAACGGAAGCAATAATATTGTAGCTACTATCGGAGGCACTTGCGGATTTACGGCTGTCACAGTTTATTATACTGACGCTCCTATTGTTGAGACAGTCGCAACACCGACATTCACACCTGAAGCAGGAGAATATAATGCGGCTCAAAACGTAACTATAGCCTGTACGACAAATGGTGCGACAATCCACTACACGACCAATGGAGACACCCCAACAGAAGAAAGCACAGAATACACTGCCGCAATTCCTGTCAGCACGACTACAACCATCAAGGCAATTGCTGTTAAAGACGGAATGAACAATAGTGCTGTCGCAACAGCTACTTACACAATCAACACAACTCCAACACCAAGCCAAGATAATTGGGTGCTTGCAGATTTGGCAGATTTGACATCAAGCGATGTGTTTGTTATCGTTGGTAACAATGGCAATACTTATGCGATGTCGAACGACAACGGAACTAATAACCCTCCAACCGCATCAGCTGTTACCATTGCTAATAATAAGCTTTCAGCTGCTCCAGATAATAACCTTAAATGGAACATCAGTGGTAATGCTAATGACGGTTACATCTTCTATCCGAATGGTTCTACAACAACTTGGTTGTATTGCACAGATGCTAATAACGGTGTCAGAGTTGGAACAAATGTTAATAAATTATTCACAGTTGATAACGGATATCTGATGAATACTGCCACATCGCGATATGTTGGTATTTATAATTCTTCTGATTGGAGATGCTATACCAGCACAGGTGGCAACATTGCTGGTCAGACCTTTGCTTTCTACAAGAAAGTTTCAACAGAGCCTTCAATCACCATCAACCCTGGTCCGTATAATATGAATTGTGATGGCGGACATGCTGTACTTGAAGTCTCATGCTCAAACATGGCTCAAAATCCAAAACTTGAAG
The DNA here is from genome assembly GCA_017551925.1 of Bacteroidaceae bacterium. Taxonomy (GTDB): domain Bacteria; phylum Bacteroidota; class Bacteroidia; order Bacteroidales; family Bacteroidaceae; genus Colenecus. Next base: position 1,560 of record JAFZKA010000040.1, read on the forward strand.
TGGTATTCTATGAATCAGATGGCACAACAGCTGCCGCTTATAATCATGATTGGATTACAGCAACAATTGATAATGACGGCAATCTTGACGGCACTATTCAACTTAACAATAGCAATGAAGCACGTTCAGCTTACTTCAAGATTAAAGGTGTCGGCAACGACAACAGTGAGGTTTATTCAGATCTCGTGACAATAAACCAGGCAGCTTACTCATTAAGCATTGTGTTTGAAACAGATGAATTAAATATTGAAGTTGGTGGTGAATCGGACAGAAAAATAAGCTTCGATTATTCAGGCTTGGGCAGTTCCCCGACATTTGAAGTCCGTCGTTACGCATCAGATGGCACAACATCAGCGACTTATGACTGGCTGACAACATCCATCAATAAGAATAAAGTTAACATCATAGTTTCATCCAACACAGGCGCTGCTCGTCATGCATACTTTAAAGTTTATGGCGCAGGAAACAATACTAATACAGAGTCAAATCTCGTAACAATCAACCAGGCAGAATATGTGGCTCTGACCTATACTGTTACATACGATGCCAACGGTGGCACGGGCACAATGACTGATCCGAACAGCCCTTACACTGAAAATGCCGAGGTGACATTGCTTGAAAACACATTCACCGCTCCTGAAGGCAAGATTTGGGATTCATGGTCGGTTAAAGATGCTAATCAAGAAACCATTACCGTAAATAACGGCAAGTTCAACATGCCTGCAAGCAACGTTACTGTCTCAGCACAATGGGTTGACAATCCTGTAACTCCTACCTACGAATGGGAGCTCACAGAATTGGCGGATTTGACAGCAAGCGATGTGTTTGTGATTGTTGGAAACAACGGCAATACTTATGCAATGTCGAACGACAACGGAACTAACAACCCTCCAACCGCATCAGCTGTTACAATTGCCAATAATAAACTTTCAGCTGCCCCAGCAGATAACCTTAAATGGAACATCAGTGGCAATGCTACTGACGGTTATACCTTCTATCCGAACGGCACAACAGAAACTTGGCTATACTGCACTAACACAAATAACGGTGTAAGAGTTGGAACAAATGATAATAAATTATTCACAGTTGATAACGGATATCTGATGAATACTGCCACATCGCGATATGTTGGTATTTATAATTCTTCTGATTGGAGATGCTATACCAGCACAGATGGCAACATTGCCAATCAGACTTTTGCTTTCTACAAGAGAGTTCCAACTTCAGCTCCTACTGACACGTATCTTGTCAACTTCAATCTTGATGACGGTATTTTCGTGCCAAATAATGATTTCCCACAAGACGTTGTAGAAAAAGAAGCTGGCACATATCACCTGCCATCAGCAACAAAAGAGGGATTCGACTTCACAGGCTGGAGCGACGGCAACACTACATACGAGGCTGATGCCGAATACACCGTTTCAGCTGATGTTGATTTCACTGCACAATGGACAGAAAGCACAAGCACTACAGGAACAATAGCATTTGGCAGCGCTCAAGGAAGCACACCTATCAATAGTACAAGTGTTACTGGATATGACAGTTTGGATAATGAATGGACAATAACAACTGAATTCTCTGGAGAGACATCGTTTACACAAAATGCAAGTTATTCACAAATTGGCGCTTCAAGCAAACCTGCATCAAGCATCACCTTTACGATGACACTTCCACAGCAAAAAATCATCTCGGCATTTGAAGCTAAATTCGGAGGCTTTAGCAATACTGCAGGTGACATTACCCTTAAAGTTGGCGATGTTACTGTCGGAACAGGCTCATTAAATGCCACAAATGATGTAATAGTTAATGCGACTAATACAACTGAAACTGGAACAGTGTTAACTGTCACCGTGACAAACATTGCAAAAGGCGTGAAATGCTACTACATTTCATATACATTGAGTCCAGCTCAAGCAGTTCCTACAATCAATGCGACATCAGGTTCTAACTTGGCTTATGACGCGACATCAGGTAGCATTATCTACGAAATTGAGAACTATGAAGAAGGCACAATGACAGCAGCCTCTGAAGCAGATTGGATTAGCAATATTGAAGTTGATGAGGATGATAATATGGGTGAGGTGACATTCGATGTCACACCAAACACGTCAAACGAGAGCCGTTCGGCAACAGTTACTCTCACATTCACTTACGACACCGACAAGACAGCTACTGCCAATGTAACCGTGACACAAAACGGACAACCAGGACAACCATCTATTACGGTAGACCCTGATAGTGCCGTTGTTGTTAGCGATGGCGGCGCTCCTGAATTCACAATCACCTACGCAAGCATAGCTATTGAAGATGACGACGATTTTGACGTGCAATTCTACGAATCAAATGGAACTCAGACAATCTCTAAACCTGATTGGATTAACAGTGCAACGATTAGCGGTAACACCACTGACGGATTTACACTAACGGTAACAGTTGACCCCAACACAAGTGCTGAACGTGCCGCTTATCTGAAGGTATATGCTCTTGATGGTGACGATATTATTTATTCTAATCTTATCACCATCTCGCAAAACGAATATATTCCACCTGCGACATACACTCTTGTCACCAACATAAATCAGGTGGTTTCTGGTAAGCATTATATCATTGCAAGTAGCGCGGAGGATGGACCCGCTTATGCAATGGGAGCGCAGAACAGCAATAACAGAGCAGGCGTTGCTGTAACTGTATCAGAAGCAAATATTACACAAACAGGAGGTGTTTACGAGTTCGTTATAAATGGTCCAAATGACGGAAAATACACTATTTATGATAAGATTAATTCGGGTTACTTGTATGCAGCAAGCAGCGGTAGTAATTATTTGAAAACAGAAACAGAACTTGATAATAATGGCAGATGGAGCATTAATGTTGCCAATTCTGGTGTTGCTACAATAATTGCAACAGGCACAAATACTCGTAATAATATGAGATATAATAGTAGCAGTACAATATTCTCATGCTATAGTTCTGGTCAATATGATGTCTATCTCTATGTCAAAGACGATGATATAGAATTGGAGTATTACGGCGACCCAGTAACTTTGGCAGCAAATGCATTTGATTTCACTCACAACACTTACTCTGTTGGCGGAACGATGACAATCACTGGAGCGCCAGTGGCTAATGACCCAAGCTCACTTATCATCCAAGACGGCGCCCAGCTCATCCATGAAAGCTCAATTAACGCCACAGTTCAAAATGACGTGACCGCCGCACCATCATGGACAAGCAACGTAGGCGGCGGTTGGTACTTCATCGCATCACCTATCGATGGTGCAGTGATAACAGAATCAATCTTGGTTGAACCTTTCGACTTGTACAAATACAATGAGCCTGCAGCCATGTGGTATGCATACAATGGCGATGGAGATCCTTTCACAACAATGGAAAGAGGCATCGGTTACCTCCATGCAAGCGCAGATGATCAGATACTGGCATTCGCAGGTACGATGATAGGAACGGAAACAGAGATAACTAAACCATTGAGCTATGAATGCACATACGGTGATTTGATCGGTTACAACCTCATGGGTAACCCGTACACACGCGTCCTTGAGTATGGCGACATGAAAATCGGTGGAGTGAACGTCACATCATTCCTCAGTCTAAATGATGCTGGTACTGAATATGTAACATGCAACTTGCAAGACAATGATAGAATCAGACCATGTCAGGGATTCTTCATCCAAGCCACGGGCGCAGGACAAAATCTTGTGTTCAAACCGGCAAAGAAAGACAAGAGCGAAATCGGTCTCATCAGCATCAAAGCGGGCAACGAGGAATTCATGGACAAGGCTTACATCCAGATCGGCGGCGGCAACACCTTGCGCAAGATGGCGTTCTCCGACAACAGCATGGTCTACGTGATGGACGGCGACGACGACTACTCAGCAATGACAATTTACGAGCTCGCCAACCCGATACCGGTACACTTTGTGGCGGCAGAGCCTGGCACCTACACCATCACCGTCAACGCCAAGAACATCGACCTCGACTACATGCACCTCGTCGACGAGTTCACCAACGAGCACATCGACCTGCTGAGCGAGCCGACCTACACCTTCACTTCGGC
>JAFZKA010000041.1 GCA_017551925.1 Bacteroidaceae bacterium
GGCAGAGCGGGCAGTTCAATCTTTCCGTCGCTTGTAACTGTGTTCACCACGGGGCGGCCGTTCAGGTCATAAACTGTAATCGGGGTGTCAGTGTCTATTCCGTCAATGTAAAAAGTCTGGCCCTCAAGGCGGAACGTGATGCCGACTGGCTGATGCTGTGACAGGCCGGGCACGCTGTTGGTTAATCCCAGTATGTCAAGCAGTCCGGCGTAAGCATCGATCTCACCCCAGCCGTAGTAGTTGTTCTTTTCATAGCCTGAGAACTCAGGCTCAGGCTGGTGGCTGGTACGCTCCAGAACGCCCAAAATCTCCTCAGGGGTAAGGTCAGGCTTAGCCTGAAGCCACAGGGCGATAATACCTGCAACAATCGGTGCAGCCATGGATGTGCCGTTTTCCGCAGCAATGCGGTATTTACGACCAAAGGCTTCGGTCTCATAGGCTATTTCATTTCCGTCATAAGGGTAGTAACTGTTAAGTACCGATAAGATATTCACTCCCGGTGCCACTACATCAGGTTTGATACGACCGTCCATGGTGGGTCCGCATGAACTGAAACTGGCCAGATGACCTTCCTGGCTTCCTAACCACGCAGAATCTATAGTATCACCATCAATATTGGTGAACGTTGACCGGTGCTGCATGGCACCTACAGCTATGACACGCTCCATATCAGCGGGAGAGGCAATTGTCCCCAAGTAACATCCACGTGAAGTTGAGGCATCGCCATAGTTGAATTGTGCACTTTTGAGAGCAAACAGTTCCACCTCTTTTTGGGGAGTGTCTATGAGAACCATTCCAAGCATATTGCTATATTGTTTGAATGAGTCGCAATAAGACTGGGGAAATGTAATTGTAAACTCGAATATGACAGTGTCTCCAATATTATCTTTTGTTTTTGCTTTCACAAAAATGGTATCGGGAACAGGTTTCTGTTCACTTGACAAATCAGAATCAGCTGGACAAGGTATCAATATCATGCGAGACAGGGCTTTGTCCAAACTGTCAGTTGACAGCTCATTCATGTCAAATGTAACCGTATCTGTCATGTCGAAAGTCGTGTTGATAAAGGTAAATGACATGTTGAAACGGGTGGTGTCAACAATGGAACGGCATTGAATAGGGAATTCTAAATCTCCATTAGTCATGAACCTGATTACTTGTTGTGCCAGCCCGTCTGCCTCTATCCTGATGTACCGTTTTTTGCCTCCCTCATTGCAAGTTGCTGCTACGATAATATGACCTGGGCCAAGCATATTGTCAATAAGAGTATTATAGAGTCTTTGCCTTCTGGTGTCATACAGAAAACCTGTCAAGCGTCCAAAACTCCAGTTCATCACGCATGGCTTACCTTCAGAATCAGCCTGTTTGAAGATACGGTAAAGTAATATGACATGCCAAATATCGCTATCTAATAACTCTATTGTTTCATCAGTGAAATCCTCATAATCAGACTGATGCTTTTTCAAATAATCGACCAAACTTTTTCCCAGACCTTTATAATCAGGGATGTGTTTACCTCCAAGGGGTATATAACTGCCAATAATATCGGCCTCAGGGGCCATGCCCACGTAACGCCCGTTAAGGCCGTTTCCCGCCATTGTTCCCAAACAGTGTGTTCCATGATCTTCAAGTTCTGCATCGGTTGTGTGGCGGGCGGCCAGTACCATCTCAGGGCTTGTATAGATCATGCCCAGTTCATCAGGTGCACCATTAGGTGCTGCAGGATCCCAAAACCACCGGATACGTGAGGTTCCGTCATCATTGCGGAAAGCCGGATGGGTAAAGTCAAACCCTATATCCATAATGCCGGCATAAACGCCCTTGCCGGTGAAAGCCTGCGGCAGGGCACCTTGGCCTGCCCATACCTTATCTACGCCTGTTATGATGGCCGATGTGTCATTCATTATCCTGCCGGGGTCATTGGCCTCCATGCACAATATATGCTCACAGCGGTCAAGTACGCCAAGGCTATCTACAGGCAGGAATGCGGCGCTGATGCCATCCCAAAAATCTTGCACTACCACACCGCCTTTGCGGCGTATTGTGGCATCGCCGTCAGTGCTTTCCACCAACGCCAATACGTATTTTCTTACCGGCTTTTCCTGAGAACGCAGTGGAGCACCGTTGTTTCTCGGTGCGGTCTGCTGTTGCTGCTGTTGTTGATACTGGTCATATAGCCATGGTGACATCTTGGTATCATTGTATGCTTTGAAAAAAGGTTTCTGAGCACTTGCCGATACTGAAATGCATATTGCTGCCAGTACTGCCAAGATGTAATTCTTTGCTCCCATAATTTACTGTGTCTTTTTATTTTGTCAGTTTCACAAAGTTAATGATATGTTTTGTATATTTACATCCAATCCAGTCTTATTAAACAGGACTCAAGCCACAAAAGATATAAAGTAATATTATGAGGAAATTTATTGTACAGATTATTATAATGACATGCACATTGACAGTACAGGCGCAGAATGAGCGCAGACTGCTCACAATGGAGGAGGCTGTGCTGAACAAGGACATTAAGGTGCAGGATATAGGTTTCAAATGGGACCTGGGCGGTGCCGTTTATACCTACAGCCTGGACAAGAAAGAGCATTATATTGATGCCCGCACAGGAAAGGAGATGGGCAAACCCACCGCAAAAACCAAACGTGGCAAAAAAGACAATTTCAAGGCTTTCAGCCGTGACTGTGAAGTGTGGTACACTGACAAGGACAGCGTGGAGCACCAGATTACCTCATTCAACCAGAAAGGAATTGTGTGCGGTGAGGTTGTCAGCCGCAACGAGTTCGGAATAGAAAACGGAATATTCGTATCACCTGACCGCAGCCGTATTGCCTTCTACAAGAAGGATGAGAGCCGGGTTACGCTCTTCCCGCTTCTGGATATAACATCCCGCACCGGTACGCTCCAGGAGATACGTTACCCAATGAACGGAATGGAGTCAGAGATCATTACGCTGGGCGTTTATGATATCGGTAAAGATACAACCGTATGGATGGATGTAACTGACTTTGATGATGAACGTTACCTGACAAACATAACCTGGGGACCTGCAAGCGACCGCATCTACATACAGGTGCTGGACCGCACACAAAAGAACATGCATCTGAACGTATATGACGCTGCAAGCGGCAAGTGCCTTGGCACACTCTTTACAGAGCATGACGACCGTTATGTGGAACCGCAGTTCCCGCTCACGTTCCTGCCCGATGACCACGACAGGTTCATCTACCAGACCAACGTACGTGACGGTTATTGGAATCTCTATCTTGGCAACGTAAAAGGAGGAGAGCCCAAACGTATAGTTAAGACCGATGCCGATATTGAACTTGTTGACGTAAAAGGCAACTATCTCTATTATTATTCCTTTGAGGTGTCACCTGCCGAGCGCCATCTGTTCCGCGTCAACATAAGGAGCGGAAAAGCGCAGCGCCTGACGCGTGAGTCCGGCTGGCACACCTGTCAGATAAGCCCTGACGGTAGTTTCTTTATTGATACATGGTCAGAACTGAACACCCCAATGGTGGTCAATATCATTCAGACTGATGGAAAGAAATCCAAGGAGATTTACCGGGCCAAGGACCCCACGGCAGAACTAAATTTCTGTCCGATTGAACTGGGAACCATAAAGAGTGCCGATGGCAGGTATGACAACCATTACCGTCTTATTCGTCCCATTGATTTTGACCCGTCAAAGAAATATCCTGTCATACTGTATGTTTACGGAGGCCCGCATTCACAGTTGGTCAACAACTCTTTCCATGCCTACCTGCGTACATGGGAGATGTATATGGCACAGCACGGATATGTGGTATTCGTTATGGACAACCGCGGCACTCAGTATCACGGGGCCGAATATGAAAAAGCTATTCATAAGCAGTGTGGCCAGGTGGAAATGGAGGACCAGATGGAGGGTATGCGCTGGCTTATGAGTCACGATTGGGTAGATAAGGACCGCATCGGTGTACACGGCTGGAGTTACGGAGGATTCATGACCATCTCACTCATGGTCAACTATCCTGATGTGTTCAAGGTAGGTGTAGCCGGTGGACCGGTAATAGACTGGAAATGGTATGAAGTGATGTACGGTGAACGTTACATGGAAACGGAAAAGACTAATCCAAAAGGCTTTGAAAAGACCAGTCTCATACCGCGAGCCAAGGACCTGAAAGGCAAACTGCTTATCTGCCAAGGGGCCATTGACAAGACCGTAGTATGGGAACACAGCCTGAGTTTTGTCGATGCCTGCATCAAGGCCGGCGTGCAGTTGGACTATTTCCCATATCCTACCCACGAGCATAATGTCCGCGGTCAGGAGCGTGTTCACCTTATGCAGAAAGTCACCGACTACTTCAATGAGAAACTCTGATTAAGACTTTCCTGCCGTCATTAATGTACAAGCCACCCTGCTTGGGAGTGTCTATGATGCGGCGGCCTATCAGGTCGTGATAACTGCTGGGGGATGTATCATTATGAACAGGTTTGATGCTTGTGGGCTCGCTTATTCTTAAATAGCATTTGGTCTTGCAAAGTTTTGAAGGTATTATTCCATTTCTCAGGTCTCCATAATAGGATTCTAAAGTGTAATACCCCGGTTTGCTCACATCTATCATCATTCTGCAGTTGAAACTGCTGCCACCATTCTCAGGAAGTGCTGCCAAAAATTCTCTGATTTCATCTTTGATGATAGTATCCCTTATCATTTCATCATTATAGTAATATCTCATATTTAACACTATGCTGTCGGAGGGTATGACATAATCAGGTACACCGGCACTCGTAGTGTCACGTAGTTCAACAGTAAAGAAACACTTGTTACCTTCAAATACATAATTGTTTTTTTTCTCAATGTATTTTTCATAATTGACAAGAGTGTCATTGTCAAGTGTCAAAGTAAAAACATTGTAACAAATTGGTCCACCTTGGAGGTATATTGAATAATAGAATACAACAAGTCCTGTATATTCCGGAGTAAAAGAGAATGTGTTCTCTCCGTCTTGCCATGCTTTGATATATGAGTTGTTCATCATCAACTTGCCACATATTCCGTAATCATCAAAAAATATAGTATCATTTTCATGTATCTGAGCGATATAATAAGGTGCAAGCTCTATTGTGTAGTTATAGTCTTTTACGGTTTGGTTGCTTATATATACGGTCAGGTTGCAGGGTTCGCCTACTCTTCCTGTACCTTTCGTAATAGCTCCGCCATTTATTTTTAATCCCATTGATATATCAGGAGTATTTATGAAAAACAATCCGTCATCAGTGCGTCCGACAACTATATTTGAATACAACGGCGGCACAATCTGCCACTCTTCACCTGGCTTGCGGAAACGCATCATCGGATATAACGTAATTGAATCGCCTGGCTGAAACAATGTGCTGTCAATCTCAAAATAGATCAAGTTAGAATTAGAACGGTATAAAATACTGTCATAATCCGGGACCATAAAGAGTGGTGTCAGCTGACCGTTTTCATCAATAGTACCCAAAGTGTTATCGATAATTGTGTCAGTTTCACCTTGATATGAATATACAAACAAGACCTCATTTTCCCAAACATCTATTTCTTCACTCTGATAGAATTCCGGTTGGCGACCTTTGGGTGCAGGCTGTTTTTCCATTTTGGGGTCAATGTAGATGAATGCATACTGTCTATAGGTAAATCCAAATGTGTTGCCCTCATTGGCACCGGTACTTTCATCGGAATTAAGGACAGAAAGAGAATAATACCCATCATAAACACCACTCCACCCCCAGTTGATATGGAACAGTCCTTCACCGTCATAGCCGTCACAGATGAATTCATGTCCGCCTTCAGAGGGCGATCCGCCGCCATACAACATTGGGCGTCCCGCATATAGTTCATTATAGATTATCTCCTCCCATTCATCAATACCGTATTGTTCATTACGTTCCAAATATGTGGCAGCCGGATAATCGAAATAATTTAACATGGCGTAACTACACTTTATTCGAAAAGCCGCAGAACCTAAATCTGTTGCACCGTACTCCATTTCCACGGCCTGTCCACAATAGCGCATAAGTGTGGCAACAGCCTGCCGCTCGGTCTCGGTACCCACATCTTCGGTCTTTTTTGTATCAGGGTTTACTACCTTATATTCGTCCAGCATGTTATCCCAATCAAATGTCACAGGTGGCAGTGAGTCTATGTGCCATGTCAGACTATCGTCAGAGCAATCATCTATCGTCTCGTAGGCAGGCAAGCCATTGGGCAGCGTCTTGGGCCATTGATGATAGTTCAGCACCTGGGCCATTGCCGTAGCCACACACCCCGTCACACAACGTTTACCTTGAAGTCCAGTTTCTATTCCTTCATAAGGCGGACACTGATCATTGTAAGGGGTATCTTGAGCCCAGTGCGTCTTAATCAGTGGCTCCACAGGTGCTCTTCCAGTGCGGGTGTCAGTACGGTCTGGCGTGCCATTGTTTATCAGGTTGCCGTCCTTAAAGTCCATGCGGTCACCCAAGGTGGCTATGGCTTCATCATACTGCATAAGCCATGCACGCACATTCTCAGGCATCTGTTCCCAGTCAATACTGCCGCTGTCAGAGTAACCAAGCACAGGCAGTGCGCGGCTGTCAGCCGATGCTATTATGTAACCGCCACCCTTAAGGTTGAATGCGTATATGCTTTCTGCACCAACCGGAGCCGTTTTGAGTTCTGCACTGCCGCCTCTAACAGGGGCAGCCATACGCGTAGATGTCTTACCGCTGTTCATGTACTGCAGGGCACGTTCCATAGCCTCCTGCTCTGATATATGTTGCGCATTTGCACCTAATGTAACAAGTGCAAAAGCGATTAATATAAGATTAGTCCTCTTCATTTTTTGTGGCTTGAGTCCTGTTTAATAAGACTGGATTGGATGTAAATATACAAAATGTATCATTACCTTTGTAAAACTGACAAAAAGATATGAAGTTTATCCGGCAACCAATAACAAATAACCATATTTTATGAGAATGCGTATTATGACAGTGCTGCTTGTTGCAGCCGCAATGCTTGGTTCATGCAAGAGTAACCAGCAGGTGGGCGTTTTGACCAAGCCCACAAGTGCCACTTCAAATCTGGAGGGTCACGAGTATCCCAAGATCAACCCTGACCTGAGTGCAATTTTCCGTAATGATTTTCCTGATGCCAAGACAGTAACCGTTAATGTAGGCGGTAAGAATTACCCTCTGACCAAGGGCGCAGACGGTATGTGGGAGGTAACCACAGATCCTCTGGTGGTAGGTTTCCACTACTATACAATGAATGTTGACGGCAAGCGCATATCAGACCCCAACAGTAAGGAGTTCTATGGCTCAAACTTCTGGCAAAGCGGAATTGAGGTTCCAGAGGCCGGTGTGGATTATTATCTGGAAAAGAAAGTTCCGCATGGTGAGATTCAGATTGTGAAATACCAGTCAGCCCTGACTAACGCCGAGCGTACCACATGGGTATATCTGCCGCCGCAGTACAAAAAGGAGCCGAACCGCCGTTTCCCCGTGCTCTACCTGTTCCACGGAGCCGGTGAGGATGAGACCGGATGGGGTTCACAAGGTTTCCTGGGCAACATTATGGACAACCTGATTGCCGCAAAGGAGGCCGAGCCCATGATCATAGTCATGGAGCATGCCGTTGCTACAGATCCAAATGCAACCGGACGCAGCAACATGTTTGACTTTACATTCTTTGAAAAGGTTATGATTGAGGAGATTGTCCCCTATTTCGATGCAAATTTCCGCACCCTTACAGACCGTGACAACCGCGCCATATGCGGTCTCTCACTGGGCGGATTCCAGTCATATACCATCGGTCTTGACCATCCCGAACTGTTCGGTTGGATAGGCGGATTCAGCGGTTCTGGCCGTGGTCCCAATGACCGCCGTGATGCGGAGATGTATCCCAAGTCTATCAATGACAAGTATCACCTGCTCTACATAAGTATTGGTACCGATGAGCCCGCACAGATGTACAAGGGTATTCATGACCTGCACGTGGCGCTTGATGAACTGGGTATCAACCATATCTACTACGAGTCACCGGGCACCGGGCATGAATGGCTCACATGGAGGCGCTCACTGCATCAGTTTGCGCCCATGCTGTTTAAGTAAAATAGATAAAGAGGGACGGCAACTGACCGCCCCTTCTTTTTTAAGATCCTACAATTTAAAAGAAAAGCGAGACTTTCCTCCTTTATTTGATATTTGGAAATCTCCATAAGTGATTACGTCCATTCCAATAATAGCCTCAAAATCCTCAAAATCATGCGCCATAACCTCAATGTTTGTTATAACATCATCCGTCGGGGGTGCCACATGCACAAGATAGGTGTCAGTTTCAACCTCACCTCCAATGCCCGTCATTCCGCCCTTACGAAACGGTTCCGCTTTTAAATTCCTGATTAATTGATGACTAAGAATGGTTGTAGTACTACCGGTGTCCCACACTGCTCTATCAGTATGAACCAAACACTTACCATCAGATGAGAAAAAATCGCAGGCTGTCATAATAACCTCCGCCCGCGAATCATAATCCTTAACGAATGCTCCCATTAAACTCCTTCCTACTTAAAACACATGTTTCAGGTTTATTGGTCGCTGTTTCAAGTTTTGTCCATGCAGACGAAACTCTGGCACGGATAGGAGTTGTCTTTTTCTTTAATGCTTCCATGATTTATATATTTTATTATTCCGGCTGTAAAGATACAATCTCAATTGGAAAAAACAAAATAAGATACTAAAATAACAAACTCTGGCCCATAGAGTGTGTGGGGCGGAGTTTGCGTGTTTATTGGAAAAGTTATGCCAAATAGTTTTCTGTATTCTGAGTAAGACCTGGTATCTGGCCGAACACATCACGATACTCTCTTGGTTCACTTGAACAGAGAATACGCGATGTCTCAATATCTATCACCTGAGATTCCGGTTTGCTATATATCTTTTTCATATCTGATTCTATGTTTTGCGGATTAATATTTGATTAACACCTGTTTGCCGTTGTGGATATACATTCCTGACTCAGCGGGTGATTCAGGCAGTATGCGGCCGTTCATATCAGACCATGTATCAATGGAAACATCACCTGTTGCTGTGTTTATGGTACCCACTGCGGTTACACTACCGTCAGCGCTGACCAACTTAACCTTCATACTGTTAGGCAAAGACTCAACAGCACGTGTTCCGCCTCGCATCGGTGCGTTCAGCCCTGTAGGACCTGTATATTGCAGATATGCGCGGAAAGGAACAATACTGGCACCTGAGCCTGCCTTTACAAAATCACCGGGATTGACGGTATAACTGCCATCTTCAGGGCTATAGCTGTTGGCTGCAAATCCGTACACCTTGCCAAGTTTGTCTGAATTATGCGTTTCATCCCACAAGATATTGAAGAACACGCCCTGGAATGACCAGAAAGTGCCATAATAATTATCTTCTTCCTTAACAACAGAACCGGCATAATCAAGTGAACTTACACTGCCGCTGAAAGTGAATTCAAACTGATCTCCAAAACTCTTGCCGTCAAAAATGTACGGGACAAAGAGATACGGTTTGTATGCGGTAAGACCATTTTTCACTTCATTTACATCCTCCTGCATGATAACAGTCCACTTGTCACCACTCTTGTCTATTCCGTCAAAACTGTAGAACTTTCCTACTGATGCCGCTTGTTCTGCAGAAACACCGAACGGCAGGCAGATGGTTGAAGACACACCGCACCTGAACGTACGCTTGAGTTCATATTTACCGGTAACAAAATCAGTAGAATTGAATCCAGTGGCTTCACTAAGCGAGCCCACAAGTTTATCACCGTATGTGCTCCAATTGGCCGCGTTTTTATAAGAGTTTAATAGAGTTGAAGGCACTACAATTGAAAGACCTTCAGGACAGCAATCAAAAGCAAATTGTGCAAGTGATACAGTCTCTATGCGTGGAATATCAATACGGACCAGATTGCTTGTATAGAACGCAGCCTGGTCAATCTGGAATACCGATGAAGGCAAACTTGCACTGGTCAGTTTACTGCACATGGCAAAAGCGTATGCACCGACACTTGTTACCCCGTCATTGATGACAACATGCTCCAATTCATCATCGAAATGACTCCAGGGTGATGTGCTGTGCAGATAATCATTGGTAAGTCCATAATACATCATAGCCCCTGTACCGCTTATTGTCAGAGTCTTTGATGAATTATCATAACTCCATGTAACATCACTGCCATCAGTTCCTGTCTGACCGCAGTTACCGCTAACCTGAGTAATCGGCATGTCAATAAACAGCGTACGGTCATTGGTCAGGTTTTCCCTGTCAGTACCATAGTTGCTCTTATCCTTCAGCATGCTGTTGAATAAGGCTGAATATGCATTATATTGTTCATCGGTTATTTTCCCCATAGATTCTGCTGTTGAGAGAACTGACAGGAGGGTAGTCAAACAAGATTCTGCGCTATTATTACCTGTTGATAAGTTCTCATTACCTTCTGCATGGTAAACGCATGCATCAGAAAACAATGAAGCAACATAATTGGCTAATATTCCTAATTCGAATTGTGCCAATTTCGCTGACACAATTTTTCCCATACCATCATGAAGCCTTGTCTTGGCATCGTCTGCCGTAATTGTTGACTCTCCTGTAACGGTTTGAGTAGAAACCAACATTCTGGTAAAATCGTTGTTGAGTGCCACTACACGGTAGTCGCAGGGATAGGAACAAAGCGAACCGGTATTGATGTCATAGATGGTCTTGCTCTTGTCGGCATTCCACTCCTTGGCAATATCAGAGGTATGAATGTGACCGGTAAAGATGGTGGTGATACCGGCATCTACCAAACGATTGCGGACAGTGGCGTAATTGACAACAGAGACATTTTCTACAAAAGTCTCTCCACCAACAATATGAGGGAACAACGGGTGATGCATCATGGCAATGACCTGCTTGCCGGCACCACGTGCTGAAGCGGCTTTAGCGCATACCCAGTCAAGCGTGGTGCTTGACAACTCACCGAATCTGCCCGAGTCAATGCCGATGAGTACCAAACCCTCAATAGGTTCGCAGGCATAGGTCAGAGTGTTTTCCAAACGCTCGGAACCGGCACCATAACCATAGTCAGCATACAGCTCTGCAAAAGCCGAAGCAGTCCCAATTGTTTGGGCATCGGTTGTTGTCTCACCATAGACTTTGGCATCCGCCGTGCCCAGAAGGTCGTGGTTACCAGGAATGACAAAGGTAGGGATGCCTGCTGCCTTCAGTTCATCGAGTTTCCCTTTAACATAGTTGTGACTGACCACTTCGCCATCCTTGGTCAGGTCACCGACTATCAGCACCAACTCCGGATTCAGTGTCTGAATATCTGACACTGCCTGGTCAAACAGCGTTTGGCTGTAGTCAATCAACTTGCGACTGCCGGCGATATACGTTTTCCAGTCATCGTTATCCGGGTTTGTAAGCAAACCGTCCCCCATCACGTGCGGATCAGCAATGACCACAATTGTGTGATTAAGAGATGCTGACCACGCACTTGCTGAGGTGAGCGCAAAAGCGAGCAGCGTAATTGTAACCCGCCGAATGAAGTTTGTTCTTCTTTCTCTCATATTGGAAATTTATTGGATATTGAGTTTTATTGGAAAAGTTATGCACCGGGATAAGCCCATTCATAAGGATCAAACTGACTGCTGCAAAGTATCTTTGAAGCATTCATATTATATGCCTCTGTTGAAGGCTTGATATATCTCTTTTTTGAAATCTTGTTATCCATATTTTTTACCTGATTATTGAAAAGATATTGATTACCTGTTGATTGACACCTT
The DNA here is from genome assembly GCA_017551925.1 of Bacteroidaceae bacterium. Classification (GTDB taxonomy): domain Bacteria; phylum Bacteroidota; class Bacteroidia; order Bacteroidales; family Bacteroidaceae; genus Colenecus. The sequence continues at coordinate 11,820 of JAFZKA010000041.1, forward strand.
ATGTCCGTTATAGATATAGATACCGCTTTCTGCGGGCTCACCTGTAAGCATTTTACCTTCAAGGGTAAACCACACATCATTTGAAATCTCACCTGTTGCAGTATCAACAGTTCCTACATAAGTTACGCCACCATTCTCATCAACAATGCGTACCACTATATATCGCGGCAGATCAGCATTATCTGAAGTTCCGCGGATTGGCGCTCTCAAATGGCTGTTTGAACCACTATATATCAGGCGGGCACGGAACGGAGCAAGACTTGCACCTTTTACAAAGCGTACAAATGTACCGGCTGCGATGCCCGCAGTATTGCCTTCATTATAAGGCACATAGGTTGAGAAGCCATAAGTAGGTTCCTGAGGTGCTGCACTTGTCCAGTCAAGTGCAGTATAGGTACCCTTGAATGTCCAGGCCTTATCATCTCCTAATGTAGCAGTCACCGCTCCAGCACTCAGTTCTGTGTCACCATAGCTGGCTGCAACTGTTGCAATGTCACCAGTAAATGTGGCCTCAGTTTCCGTACATTTGAAAATATAAGGAGTATGCGCATTAAGAGTAGCATTTGCATTCTGCTCCGTAATGGTAGCTTCCCACTGTTGGTTTGTAGAGTTCCAGTCAATACCCGTGAATGCATAGAACGTGCAGGCCGAAGGAGCATTGAAACTGAACGGCAGACACATTGTAGAATAAGCATTTGCGGTAAGACCGCTACGGGTGAACGATACGGGGAGGTTCGTCTTGCCATTCCATGTGCTGCAGAGCACCGTCACGCCATCTTCTTCAGTCAGTCGGCAACCAATTGGGAAATAATAAACCATGGAGTTGCCTGTTTTTAAAGTCGTAGAAGCGTGAGTGCATGCTTGTTCGGAATATAATGCTTCTAAGCTGTTCACTTCAACGAATGCACGGAAGGCATTCTGGGCAGAAGCATCGGCGCTCTCCTTCAGTAATGCTCCACCAGTGCTGACATATGGTTTGTAAGAGCCTACAAACTTCACCTTAGTGTCTTCGCTGAGTGCATAGTTATCCATTCTATTGTCGATTAACGCGCAATTGAAAACGGGGCTCACAAGGTTGTCGCCACTGTCCCACTTGATGAGGTATGGTTTGCCGGCCTCAATCTCGTAGGCATCCATGAAATAGAGGTAGAGTCTACCATTGGTGGCGATACCGGTGTGGCGAAGGTTATCAACATCGCCGTAATATATGTTATTATTTTTATCGACGTAACGATTATAACTTGGTGAATACGTATAGCGTTTGTTAGAATTATCGTAGAAACCTTCGGTATCGAGTTCCATCAGAGTGCAGCCTTCAAGAGGTGTACCGGTGAGAGGCTTTTCATCATAACCGCCTTTGATGTTGCTATGCCAATAATCTCCATTGGGGTCATAATCGCTGTCTTTCACGTCAAACGGCAGGCACAGTATGTTCCAATTGCCGTCCTTCTTGAGGGTGCGTCCTGAGAGGGTGACAGTAGATCTGCCTCCGTTCCATTCATTGATAGCAGCGGTATTGTCGACGTTGTCTGCGAGGCTGAGGGTCTTAAACGGTCGGAGTATCTTGCCACCAACATTATCCACCTCGACAGGGGTCAGAGAACCGGAGTACACATCAGTTCCATCAGACATTTGCTTGTTGTCGGCTATTGTCAACGCTTTGTAACTGTTGGCTAGGATGAAGTCGGTAGGTTTGGTGTAGCTGAAGGTGACTGGAGCATTAATGCACTTGTAGTTAGTATTAATTGCTGTACTCTCAGAAATGACAGATACCTGACTGCTGCTGATGGTGACGTTGTTGGCGGCGAGTCCAATATAATAGTTCACTCCTTGTGTAGCGTTTACAGATACCTGGCTATTACTGATGGTAACATCGCCACTGACTTTTACACAATAAAGAACATCTGCTGTGCCGGGATTCCTACATTCCATGTTCAACGTGCTGTTACTGATGTCGAGGCTGCTACAATCAAAACCTTTAATTCCAATAACCTGCACAATGCTATTGCTGATGGTGACAGCACCCGCTCCAACGGCATAGTCATAGATGGATGTCAGCACCATAGAGTTGCTGACGTCAAGTTTTCCCTCACTGACGATGGCTTTTAATCCGCTATATACTTCAACTTTGCCGGTCTTGGCAGTCACATTCTTGCCAGAGATGCCATAGCCCTGATCCAAATTTGTAACAGCCACATTGCCACCATAAATTGCTATATCCTTTGCAACAATGGCAGATCCGCCATCCTTTTGGATATAGATTTTCATATGGCCTGTCTGTCCGCTCTGTCCGTAGATGGTGAGATTATGGTCTTTGTCGCCGTCGCAGACAATACCATCAGACGATATCGGTTGAGACGGGCTACCCACCTGCATCTTCTTGCCATCGGCGAGAATCAGCGTCACATCGCCAAGAAGCGTCACGGTTGTGTTATAGTTGATGTCGCTGTTCACCACGTAGGTTCCTGCCGGCAGCGTTGTCCACGACGCATCGAGTACCAAGGCATCAGCGGTCTGCGACGTACCATTCTCATCTACATAATCAGTGGCAACGGGTACCAATGACCCGGTCTTGACGTAACACACCATCTTGTTGTCAGCGTCAAGGGTCAGGGTAGTTATCTGGTCGCCAGTGAATCCCGAGTTATCATACACGCCTTCTACGGCGTAACTTAACTGGTCGTTGACCTTGACGACTGCGTGGAAAGCATTCGTGGCTGTAGTGGCGGCGCTCTCTTTCAGCAAGACCTCGTTGTTGGTGTATGGCGAATAACTGCCCATAAAGGTCACGCTGCCGCCAAAACTGGTCACTTGTGCCGGAACGTAACTTCTGATTTTTACATTCGTAAAGGTTGGATTGATGATATCGAAGTTGCTTGGATTGCCATCGTAACCTTCGGGTTTGGTCCACTTCACGAGATACGGCTTTCCTGCCTCAATGCTGGTGGCTGCCTTGAACTTCAGCGTCAGCTTACCACTATGATTGTCAAAGGTTGTGCCTTCGGCTCCGTTGTCCAGTTCCAAAATAGTGGCACCATGCAAGGGGCATGTGTAAACGCCCTCCTCTTGAGCGTCAATGTTGTCAATGTCGAACGGCAGACACAGCGAGTTCCACGAGCCATCCTTTTTCAGCGTACGTCCACTGATGGTGACATCGGCTTTAGAGGCTTGCGGCATCACATCAATGAGGTCAGTGTTGTCAGACGATTCTTTAAGCGTGCCGACCAATTTCCCTACCTGATAGAATGCATTGGTGCCAATCTTAGTACCCGAAGGAATCTTGTCCAGATTGATGGTAGCACCCGTGCAGTATGCAAAAGCATAGCCACCAATGGTATCCAGTTTCTCGGGCAGGGTAACAGTGGTCACATTGCAATAAACATTTACTTCTGACGTCCTGTTAAAGGCATCATCGGCTATGTACGTTACGTCCTTGCCGATGGTGATAGAGGATATGTAGTTAGCGTATTGGAACCAAGGATAGCCGCCAGCAGCAGCGGTAGCCATCTTACCTGAGCCAGAGATGGTGAGTACGCCCTTGGACAAACTCCACGTCAGGTTGTTGCCATATTTAGAAGGTTTAACATAAACGCCCATATAGAAGTCAGCCTCACGTGTTCCTGTGTAATCACCGATGCCTTTAATCTCAACGGTAAAGTGGTCGCCTACTCTATTTTCATTGGCTGTGCTGGGAGTCGTGGTTCCATAGAAGTACACATCACCGAACTCATAGTCTTTGCCCAGTGTTAAAGTGGTTTCACCGTCTGTCACGACCTCGTTAATAGTTACCCCACTTGAAGGATTATTAGCAGCTTCAAATTTATAGTAAAAGTTGTCGTAATCATCTAGCATCTGGTCAGGCACCGTAGCCTTGCAGTTTGAGTTTGCTATGTCTATAATATCTCCCCATGTAGCGGTGTACACGCGTTCGCCTGTTGAACCACTGGTAATGGTTACATCTTTGGTAGCAGAAGTAAGCCCAGTGCCCGTCCATCCTTTGAACGCATGGCCTGTCTTTTGGGGCGTGTTCAGCGTGAAGTCCGGACTTTCGATAGTATAGGTAGCAGGGTTGGCTTTGTGACTTACTATGGTGTAAGAACCTATAATACCTTTACCTGGTATGCTAAAGTTGCCACCGCTTGGATTGAAAGACTGAGAACCCGATGTATAATTGTTGCCTGAAGAATTATAGTGAAGGAATTCAATCGTAGAAGGTTGTGACCCTTCGTAGGTATAGAAATAGTCTGTTCCAGTCTCTGAAGGGGTACTATAAACCCAATTAATAGAACCTCCGTTTATCTTGAAACCAAAATCATCACTACCAATATGTTTGTTGAGAGTAGCCTTGATAACCCAAGTCTCAGGAGCGGAAACCGTTCCATCATTTAGGTAATAGGTGATGTTATATGCGGTGGGTGTCCACTTGGCCCAGAACTCCTTGGGGCCAGTAGAGCCGTGGGCGATGGTGGTCACGGGGTCTCCCGTCAGTCCGCTGTTGGTATACCAACCAGCGAAGACGTAGTGCTCCTTGGTGGGCGTATCGAGGGTAATAGCTGGGCTCTCTATGTCGTAGGAAGTATTGGCGGTAGAGAACGTGGCACCTTCGCATGCGTGATAGGTGATGGCGTACTCGGTGGGTGTCCACTTGGCCCAGAATTCCTTGTTGCCCGTTGAGCCTTGGGCAATGGTGGTCACGGGGCCTTCCGTCAGTCCGCTGTTGGTATACCAGCCGGCAAAGTCGTAGCCCTCCTTGGTGGGCGTATCGAGTGTGATGTCATCGCTCAGAATGTTGTAGGAAGTATTGGTGGTTGCGAACGTGGCACCTTCGCCTGGGTGATAGGTGATGGAATAAGTGCTGAGCGTAAAGCAAGTGATGATGACATCCTGGCCGCTAATGGTCACCTTATAGACTCCCTCATCGGGGTTAAGTATTTGAGAACCAGCCCTATAATTACCATCAATTAAACTATAGCCTGCAGGAGGATTGCTCGGGTCGGTCATCGTGAGGCTTACCGTCTCGCCATCGGCTGCATAGACTGTGGAACCGTACTGTACGCCGACATTACCGGTCAGCGTCATGTTGGCAACAGGGTCTGCGGTGATAGTATGAGCCTGATTGCCTTGAGCGTTGCCTACGGTAGAAGTGTAGTAGCTGTTGGTCAGCGTTACAGATGTCCCGGCCACATAATAGGAGTATGTAGCATTGCCCGTGATGGTGGTGCTGACAAGGCAGTTGGTGATGCTCGTACCAGTGCCTGCATCTCCGATAAGACCGGCGGCATTGTTGGTCGAAGCCGCGATGGTTCCAGCAACGTGCAAATCCTGGATGATGGCACCGCTGGCATAGCAGAACGGTGCGACATATGTCTGGTTGCTGGCGTCGTAGCTGACTGTCAGCGTGTAGCCGTTGCCACAGAAGTGTCCATCAAAGGGGTGCTCACTTGTACCTACCATTGTAGTCACCGCGATGTCAGCGTCAAGTACCACATACACTCCGGAGTACGATGTGCCGCCACTGACATTGGAAGCCAATGTATTCCAGTCGCTCTCTGAACTGATGTAGATAAGTTCTTCTGCCCACGCATTAATGCTCGTGAGCATTATAAGGAACAACATCATCGTTGTCTTAATACAAAACTTTTTTGTTTCCATATTTTATTTTGTTTGTCGTTTTTTCTAAACTTACCAAGGTAGTCCACCTGGCCATGGAGAATCTGAATCAGTAGGCAGGGATTGTTGTAGCAACTTAGTTTGGTGTTGCAACATGATTACATCCATTGAGGGTTTCTCGTATTTCTTCTTTGCAATATCATTCTTCATAATAATGTTCTCCTTCAGTTACTTGATGATTACTATCTTTCCGTTCACGATATACATACCCTTTGTAGGCTCATCTACCTTACGTCCTTGCAGGTCGTACCAGTTGTCAGAGGTAAGAGGTATGGGGTCTGAGGTAAGAGAGTCAATTCCTGTAACTTCACCGTTATCCTCACTGAATTCGTAGAACTTGCGAACAGGGGCATTGCTGCTGTGAATAATCTTGAGGAAAGCACGGTGGGCAGGGATGATACCAGAGTATTTATAGAAGCCCACGCCGTTGTCACCTTTTGAAAGACAATATGTATAGTTCGTCTGGGAAGCATCGTAATCATGATCAAAGCCCTCCAAATCATTACCCGTGAAGTCACCACTTGTTGTGGTGGTCAGCGTCAGCGTGATGGGCGATTCTGTAGATTTCAGGATGACAGCATTACCGGCAGGAATGTCATCGACTGTTGTCAGCAGTACCTTATTGCCACTCTTGGCACCTTTGTAGATTGTGGTGTTGGCATCGGCCGTATAGCTCTTCGTGCTGTTGTAATACGTAGCCCAGTAGTTGCCGTTGCCATCGGGGTTGGCTGCGAGTGTCTTAGGCTCAATGGTCAGTGTGCCAGGCACGAAGGTCACAGAGTAGTTATTCTGACTCGCATCGCCTGTAGGCGTAATGGTGTAAGTGCCAATGTCCTCACCTGTTTCTCTGTTGAAAGAATAAGAGATAGCACTAGGATCCGCGCCTGATACCAAACCTGTTACGGTGGCGGTCAGGACATCGTCGTCACCCTGCTCCTTTATCACATCGTCTGCCGTCACCACCACAGCTTTCTGCTGGATTACCAAACGGACAGGGGAAGCAATTACAAAGGTTGGCGCAAAGTTATTGTTTAAATTGCTAAAAGCATTTGTATAGAGACTTGCTTTTACTTCTCCAGCATGGGTTGCTGATGTTTCGGTTTTCCCGTTATACGTAAAATCGGATGTGGTATAGAGGTTGTTGCTCATGCTTACGTCGAAGCCGCTAACGCTGTGTTTCTGGCCGTCGTAGGTCGTTGTCAGCGTGTGGCCAGTGACGGTGACGGTGACGAGGCACTGGGCGATGGGTACATGAATAACCGTTGTTCCCTGGCCTGTATAGTTGTCATTTCCTAAAACCCTATACCAAACCGTGTAGTAATCGTTCGGGGTAGCATCTGTCCTAGAAGGAATGGTGGTGCTGTAAGGCCCCCCCGAGCTCGTTGTTGAGTACTCCATCGTGCCATAGGTTGCTGAGCCGGCGTTCAGCAAAGCCTGCGCCGTGCCGTCGTAGGTCAGCGTCCGTGCCGTAGGGGCTGTGATGGTGTTGGTGGCCTTTGCGATGCTCACGGTGAGCTCTTTACTTCCCACATCCTCGTAGTCATCGTTGCCATCAACCTTATAATATACATTGTAATTTGTGGCATTGGTAGCCTCTGGGATGGAAGTTCCCCATTCACCACTGTTAAGTTTGTACTTCATTGTACCACCGGTGGTTGAACCTGCGGTGATAAGTTGGTGTGGCTGTCCGTCATAGACAAGGCCCGTGATGGCCGTAGGAGCTGTCACGGTGGGAGTCAGCTTATTGAAGACAGCGCGAATGGTCACGTTCTTCGCGGGCATGGTGAAGGAGGCGGAATATGTGTCAACGGTCTGTCCAGCACTTCCATAATAAGATTCAATTTCACCATATGTATAAGTGCCCTTAGTAACTGACAGTTCTGTTTCGTTGCCGCTGGCATCACGCATAATCAAGTGGCGAAGCGTATAGTTCTGATAGCAATGCAACTGCGTGTAGACATTATTGTTTGAGACGGACAATGTGGGCTTAGTATAATACCAAGCTGCTGAAGCATCTAGGTCGGTCTCGTAGGAGATGGTGTAGCTGGTGACGGTTCCCTTGTACTCAAAATTGATGGTGACATAATCATTCAGCTTGACTGAGAAATTTTGCTGCTGAAGGGTGACACCATTCTTGGAGCCATCGATATTTTTCTCGAATCCATTGAGAGTTACTAAGCCCCCAACCTCATCGTCCCACACCTCTTGGTCATCTCTTTTGTAATAACCATAGTAGGCAATATCAATGGTGCCAGGGGTAAACAAGTGGTCATAGCCAAAACTACATTGCCCCATACCACTTACAAGCATCATGTAATCATTGGTAAAGTAACCATCATTATCCCAGCTATCGTCTTTAGTAAGGGTCGCTGTAATCCTGTACTTGTACTGTGTCACCTGTGCCCACGCTGTTGAAACAGTAAATAGCAGGGCAAGAATAGAAAATAATTTTCTTTTCATATATAGTTGCGTTTTTTTAATCGTTTGTTATGCCATCAGGTTGTCAGGTTAAGCAGTCACTTTCTCAGGGTACGCCAGATAATCACAATGGCAGCCACGAACAGGGCTGCGTAGATGATGCAGGCCAGGATTGTAACCCACAAAGGTGAACCGGAAATAAAACTGCTGAAATTCATTGGTCTTTAACGGACTGTTTAATTTGGGCGCAAAAATATCAATCACGCGTGTGCAGGCGTGTCTTAATTCGCAAACGGATGTCTTGATTCACAAAATATAGTGTCTTGATTCGCGAATTAAGACAACATTCTTTTCATTTTTATTCCGTATTTGTAACTTTGCAGCACTAATGAAAGAGATGCAATTTTCTGCTGTCCTGCTGACGGCACTGATGGCTGCGGCACTGATCTTTCTGATGCCGCGCAAAGTTAAAGAGGACAAGGTACTCCAACTGTCACGTACGTTTATGACGCTGGGGTTGATTTTGCTTTGCATCCAGTTCCTGCTGCAATATACATTAGGATTGCGAGCCACGGGCGTAACTCAGGCTGTAGCCCTGAATCTGATGCTGTTCATTCCTACATCGGCCCTTATGTCATTGAGTGTACTGAGCCTGCAGAAGCAAGGTAACCTGAGCAGGAATGAGCGTTTTATTGTTGTGCCCACATGGCTGATTGCTATGGCTATAATAGGCGTGGCTGCGCTTACTGACGGTAAACCTTTCATGCATGATTCACCGCGTGTGCTATGGGCTGAGATAATGGCAAGCGCATTATACGCTCTGATGCAGATCTATTATGCCGCCCGCATAGTACGGCAGTTCAAGAGAATGAGGCAGATGCTTGCCGATTTCTTTGACCATGAGATGTACGGACTGCTTAACTGGATGCTGATAAGCGTAATAGCACTGACGCTTGTGGCATTGACTGCACCGGTGGTCATTTTCTCCAGCGGTTGGCTGTTGTCAGCCTATGGAGTGCTGTTCTTAGGTACCATTTTCTATCACTGGTTCTGTTTCTGCCGTTATGTCCAGACAAGTGCCGCCAGCCATATCAAAGAGGCTGAGGAGAGTGAAACTGAGACCGGTGACACCAAGGTCAAGAGTGTAAAACTTGACAAGATTGATAAGGTTGTTGAAAAATGGATAGTCCAAGGCGGTTATATGCATCATGACATAAAGAGCGCCGATGTAGCCAAGGAACTGAAAATACCGCGCTCACACCTGCTTGCATGGGTTAAAGCATCGGGCCACGAATCATTCACCCGATGGATAACCACCCTGCGCATTGAGGAGGCCAAGCGCATGCTCACTGAACACCCTGACTACGCCATTGAATACGTGGCTGACCACTGCGGTATAAGCCGTACACATTTCCACTCCGTATTCAAAAAGGAGACCGGCGTATCGCCCACCCGTTGGAACAAACAATAAAGGACACAAGATATTTATGAAAAGGAACCTGAAAAAGATTTGCATTCTATTATTCCTTATAACAGGGGCAACAGGTGCAAAAGCGCAAACAGACAACACTCTGAATGTCAGACTTGGCGGCGCAGTCCGTTTCAACTGGCAATATATAGATTGGAATCAGGCCAGCAAAGATCAGGGCAGCGCCATTCTTTATGATATGGCCCGCCTGAACATGAAAGCCTCATACGGGGCGATTGAGGCCGCCGCAGAATACAGGTTATATCCTGAGTCTGCTGGAGGCGGTATGCTGAAATATGGCTGGATTGGTTATAATACCGGCAACAACAGCCAGTTACGCTTTGGATTGACAACGGTACCGTTCGGAATACTTCCTTACCAGTCAAACAATTTTTTCTGTAACCTGAACTATTTCATCGGATTAGAGGATGATGACGATGTAGGCATCACCTGGCAGTACTCAGGAGAAAACATCCTGTTCAATGCAGCGTTCTTTAAAAATTCTGATTTGTTGGATGGTGAAGGCGCGCCAACCAATACACGCAGGTTTTCATATGACATAGCAGGACGCACAAAAGAGACAAATACCGGTGTCATCAGGTTTATCTATAAAGGTGGCGATGAGTTTAAGTATGCAATAGGTGTATCAGGGCTTGCCGGACAGGCTTACAACATTGATTCACTCAAAATGGATTTCAGATATGCCTATGCAGGGCATGTGGTGCTTGACTGGAACAGGTTTAATTTTAAAGGACAGTTTACTGAGTATAACTATTCCAATACGGAATCAAAGAACACCGGCTGTATAAAAATGGGCGCCTTTGGCATTCCGTATTCCGTAAGTGACCGCGGCAGAACGTACAGTGCCTGCCTGGCATACGCTGTTCCGGTAAAGACCAAATACATTGACGGAATCACTCTGTACAATGATTACAGTTATTTTGAGAAACTGCATGAAGGTTTCAATGATTCACAACAGAATGTTCTGGGCACATGTCTCTCTGCCGGACCGGTAATAATGTATCTGGAATGGGTTTACGCCAAGAACCATTCATGGATAGGTCCTGAATTCAACAACTCCTTTGCTGAAGGCCCCGACAACGGCTGGCATTCAAGAGTGAACCTGAATGTAGGTTTCTATTTCTGAAAGACTGCTGATTTTTGGTACAGCAGGGTCTGTTCCTGAAGTGTTGTTGTTCAACCAAACGGTGGAGCAACCGATGGACTGGGCTGGGATAATGTCTTTTTCATAGTTATCACCTATCATTACAGTTTCAGATGGTTCAAGGCCCAAACGCTCAACACCAAACCTGAATATTGCAGGATCAGGTTTGCGCACCCCCACTACACTTGACTCCACCACATCCATGAACAGGTGATCCAGGCCAAACTCCCCAAGCACAGAATGCATGTTGCCGTAGAAATTGGTAACCAGCACCATGGGCAGTCTTGTGTGGAGTTTTTCAAGAGCAGGTTTTGAAACAGCAGAGATATGCTTTACGACCTTGTTGTAACTGTAGTCCAAGACGGTATCCTGCCTGATAAATGCAATACCCTTTGATTGCAGATACTCTGTCTGCAGTGCAATCTTGGTCTGAAGTGTTTTGCAGAATGTATAATCAGGGGCAATAATGGAATTGGCGCCAAGAGTGCGCTCGGTATGAACGTATGCATCCCATAGCAGGTCATGAGGAATATCGGCCACAAGGGCGTATGCCTCACGGAATGCGTCAAACCAGTGAATGCCGTCAGAATCTATTGTTCCGCCAAAGTCTATCAATACTCCCTTAATCATTCCTCTTACCTGATTTAATCATCAAGATTCCAATAACCGTCCACACTATCTGACGCAAACGGGCCACCAGAGCTGTATAGAGTCCGTAAGCACCGGGGACCTGCACTCCGCCGGCAGCAAGAGCCATTCCGCCCTCATAGCCGCCCAACTGCATGGGTGAAAAGAATATCAGATTGCTGAACAGTGATGAGAACGCCATGACCAGTATGCTGTCCCAGAATGTGAATCCCGGCATGAACAACCCTATCAGCAGCCAATACTCAATGCATGATATTACACGCGCTGCATACTCCAAGAACAGCGACCACCAGAACGGTGCGCGGCGCTGAGTATGCAGGAACGCTATCTGGCTGTCAACCTCCTCAAGTTCGGCATGGTGCTTGTCAAGATAGCCGCCGGCCCATTTCCTTACTACGGGGATACGGCTCAAAAGCCCGAACACTTTGACAACAAAACCATACCTGTAGCCCAATGAGAAAAGCCACAGCACAAGCAGGAATACAACGGCCATTATTCCAAGCATGACACACATCCAGCCATTCAGCAGATACTGCGGGCCCACGCAGAAATGCATCACCACATAGAGCACTACAGCCGATGCCCAGAAACAGAAATGTGAGCAGATATGCATCATGGAGTAGAGTATCACAGCCGATGTAGCCTTTTTGCCCCCGACATAGTTTGACAACTCCAGTATGCGGTACGGTTCTCCGCCCATAAGCCCCAGTGGAGTGACATAATTGAGAGCATATCCCGATATGGTCAGTTGGAACACCTTTCCAAAAGGAACACGACAGTCAGTGCCGTCATTGATAATGAGTCCGAATGAGCAGGCATTGATCAGATAGATAAAGCCCCATAACACAACAATTACCGGGAACCATATTCCAGCCTGCGCCAGCACCTCCCTGACACGTGTCCAATCCGCATCAAAAGTAAGGAGCATCAGCACCACCGCTGCTATTCCAAAGAAAAAGAATATGTTACGCCAGCGTTTGTTCATATCTCATTCATCATTTCATAACATACCTTTTCATGTGATAATCTCATGCTCAGGAATATGATATTCATTACCGTCAGTTCAAAGACAGGATAGAGCCACGGTTTTCCTATGAGCAAAAACACGTATAGCGCTATGGCACGGGTATTGAAAGTCAGTATGTTTGTCCATTTGAGCAGATGATAGGTGCGGTGGCAGAACTCCTGACCCAACTCCACAGGTATTGTACTGCCGTACTTGTCATTGACAGCAGCCCGGAACTGCTGGAAGAAGGGTGTCATACTCTCCTGCCTGACGGTATAGTTCTGGTAGAAAAAGAGCCAGATTTTCCAGAACCAGCGTTTGCGCCAAGGCGTAGATGCCTGCTGTTCTGCCAGTTCACGGCTGTCATTCAGTTCTGAGTGGTCACCATGGAAAAGCAGATAAATGTTGCGGTAATAATCAGCCAACCCGGCCTGGCGGGCATGGAATATAAAGCCCGTACCAAAGAACAATACGAATATCCATACGCCCCAAGTCTTTCCGTCAGCAAAAGGCATAGGTTCACCGTATAACCTTAACGAGAGAAAGAATGATATTGAAAAAAACCACGCATCACCGGCCAGGCCGTCAAGCAATCGGCCCCAAAGGGTTTTCTTGCCTGTCATGCGGGCCAACTGGCCATCGGCACTGTCCAGGAAATTGGCAAGCATAAGCATGGCTATGCCGAGTATTGTCCAATCCAATGCGGGGTGCCACCAGCAGAAACCGGCAAACACGCCAAGAATTATAGATATTATGGTAATAACGTTGGGATGCACGCCAAGAGCGCCAAAGGCCTTGGCCAGGACATATCCTACCGGTCTTGTAAACCATATATCAAGCCACTCCTCTGTATCCTTTGACTTGTATGTGGCCTCAACCGCACTTTTCCGCTTGTCTGTCATTTGCTCCGGTTCATTATTAACGTTGCGATTTTCTGCGCAGCACCAACAGTGCAACTCCTGAAACTGGGCCAGTCATTCACATCAACTATGGTAACAGAGCCGTCATGCCCCACCACAGCGTCACCTCCATACACATCCAGGCCCAATATGTCCGATGCACGCTCTGCCGCAGCACTCAAAGCCCGCATATCCACGCTAGCACAATCAGGCTGCTCATTGAAACGCTCCAGACCGAACTTGCCGTCAACGACACGGGCGGCATAACAATCAGATAGGCCCGCACCCCTTACGCCGTAAAACTTGACAAGCCACCCCCTGGCATGTGCCTGAATAACACATTCAGAGATACCGCGTTCAGCAAAATGCCGCATTGCAGCACTGCATTCATCGGCATTCTGTATATACTGCACGTCATCAGGTTCAACGGCATGACTGTCTGCCCGTTTTATCCAGCAAGGAAAAATGTTCCAGCCGTCAGGCGCACTATCTGTGGAGCAGACAACGCTCTCCGGTATGAGCCCTGAACCTGACAGCAACTCTGTCTGTGCGGCACGGCCACAGTTCTTTACGGCCTGAACAGTGTTTGTTACAGGAACCAAGGCCCGTTCAAGAACAGCCAGAGCCTCACTGCTCCTGGCCATCTGGAATATGCCGTCAACATTGACAGGCAATCCTTTCCAGGCAAGTTCATGCTCAGTCATACATGCCACCTCATGTCCGTTGCGTTCCAATTCTGAGGCTACGGCACGGAATATGGCAGCATCACCACTCACACGGTTGGGTGAATAGACCTCTGCACGGCTTACTCCAAGATATCTCATTGCTGAAATGCTATCTGTTGGGCTTTTTCTATATCGCTCACATGGTCAACATCGACCACCTGCCCCATATCAAACGCCTTTAGGCGCATGCCTGACTCCAGCAACTGTCGCTGGAAATAACGCATCCTGGTCTGTCCGCTCCTGACGCAATCTTTCAGAACATCAAGAGCCTGAGCCTTAAGCGCATATATGCCGGCTGAAACATATCGGCAGTCTGCCCTGTCATCAAGAAAACCGCTTATCCTCATACCTGAATCAACATTCACATAAAGCGGTTTCTCATCATCAACATATGGTGTCACGCCCATCAGTCCGTCAAAGGGAGTCCCGGCAAACTCATCCATCATGGCACGGAAACGGTTCTCCGGGAATACTGTATCAACAGTGGTCACGCAGAACCTGTCCTGCCCCAGATAAGGTGCCAGTTCCATAAGGCTGTGCATGGGCGTAGGGGTGCTCTTTACTACAAGATCAACTGGTATCTCAGTTGACAGACGTTCCAGAAAGTCAACTGTTTCAGAGTTGTTTTCATTCACTATGACCGCAATGCGCTCCGCACCGCATCCAAGGAATATCCGCGCAAGCCGTTCAATCATCGGTATTCCGCCAATGGGAACCAATGGCTTGGGATGACCGAATCCTTCAACTGCCAGGCGGCTACCCTCACCTGCCGATATTATGCCAAAACGCATAACGCCCACAGTTACTGTTCCTTGTTCGTATCCAGATGCTTGAGTTTGTCGCTGTCATCGCGACGGTCAAAAAAGAGTTTCTTCAAAGGATTGGCGTGTATGGACTCCTCTGTACGGCGCGAACGGTAAATGTCAATGGCTGCAAAAATGGCCTGACGCATTGACTCCTCATTGGCCAGTCCCTTGCCTGCAATATCGTATGCGGTACCGTGGTCAGGTGATGTACGTATCACCGGCAGACCGGCTGTAAAGTTAACTCCGCCGTCCATATCCAGAGCCTTGAGCGGAATGAGTCCCTGGTCATGATACATGGCCAGTACGGCATCAAACTTGCGGTACTCGCCGCTGCCAAAGAAACCGTCGGCGGCAAACGGGCCGAAACACTGTATATTCTGGGCCACCATCTCTTCAATGGCAGGCTTGATAATCTCATTCTCCTCCTTGCCGATGAGTCCGTCATCGCTGGCATGAGGATTGAGTGCAAGCACTGCAATGCGCGGAATCTCTATGCCGAAATCCTGCTTGAGCGATGTCTGCAGAATGGCGATTTTGTCCTTGATAAGATCCTTGGTTATCTTTGACGCCACCTTGGTAATCGGCTCATGGACAGTGACAAGGGCTACACGCATGGAACTGTTCATAAGAATCATCAAAGCATGTTTGCCTTCACCGAGTTGAGCCTCAATGTATTCTGTATGGCCGGGAAAATTAAAGGCCTCTGAATGAATGGTCTTCTTGTTGATGGGGGCTGTGACAAGAACATCAATCTTGCCCTCGCGGTACTCTTTTACAGCACGCTCCAATGCCTGGTAGGCAGCATTTCCGCTCTCCTCGGTTGGCAGTCCAAAGTCAACCTTAACATCCTCCTTGTTGCAGTTGACCAGGTTCAGACGGTCCGGCTGGGCATCGGCTGCAGAATCAACAACATTGAAGTTGGTCTGTGAATCAACCGTCTTGCGGTGATAGGTGGCAACTTTTGGAGAACCATACACCACAGGGGTACAGAACTCAAACATTGTGGGGTCTGCAAATGTCTTGAATATAACCTCGTATCCTATTCCGTTAACATCACCCTGGGTGATGCCTACAACTATTCTTTCACTCATCGTATTGTATCTGTTTTTTATTAGTCCTCTGGATTAATTATCACTTCATCAAGATCAAACTGGTTTCTGTCAAGATCCAGTTCATCGGGCAGACGCAGGGTGTAAAGCGATGCCTCCAAACGTCTTATCAGGTTGCGCTTGTCTGTAGCAGGTGAATAGACGAATCCTTCAACCACTACCACGCGCTGATTCTTTTCATCAACCCTGGCCACAGAGACGAACGGGCCACCCATGTCATAGTTATGCATTTTCCACAGTCCGCGTACCACCTGGGCATATTCACCGTGAACGGTCTCGTCAGAGAAAAGCACGAACGGATATGCCGTCATCATATACTGACCCTCCCTTGGTCCGGGAACATTGGCTTTCATGACAGAGTCACGCTTTCTGACAAAATACTCATCAGTGAACGTGCGCCGGTCACGGTACGGATATGAATAGATGACAAAATTCATGTCCTTGTTCACCCTGTCAGTACTTGCCCACAGGAAATTTCGGCCGGTTTTGGTCTTGTTCAACTCTGGCAATGCCGATATCTCACAGCCGAACATGTTCATGACCTTTTCACCAATCATGGGATTGTGTCTCTCCTTAAGATTCCCGGCCTCATGATTGAGTTCGGCGCGGGTAAAGAAATTGATTATGACGTCATGGTTGGTCTTGACAAATCGTTTGAATGACTCGGCATCGGGTGCCTGAATGTTCATCACAATCTGCGGATAGGCATAAACGTTCTGTGAATATTTGAACTTGCACTGCGTGTACATCCTGGAATCAATGTTCATCATTATGATGTTACGGCACAAGTGCAGATTCTTTGAAAAATGGTTTGATGATATTTTCATCACGTCAAATGACGGTTCTGCCTGAGAGAGTCCCAGAACATCATCGGTCAGGACATTGTACAAGGTATCAAAAGCGCCTGTCAGCAGATCATTCGGCTCATAGACCACAAGCACCTCATATGGACCGCCTGCCGATGTAGGTGTGAACAGAGGTTTCTTTTTGGCCTTGTTTGATTTCACGGTCTTGACGGCTTTTTCCTTGCCATTCTGTCCTTTGTTACCTCCACAAGACATTATGCAGACTAATGCAAGCATAATGACGCAAACTTTAAAAAGGATATTCTTTCTCATATCGTAACAGATTTATTTTTCTTCATTCTTTGCTGTACTGAGCATGCCACAGGCAGCCCAGATATCCTCACCGCGTGATGCACGTATGGTGGCAAACACGCCGTGTCCCGTAAGCCAGTCACGGAACTCCACCATCCTTGACTCCGGAACAGGTCTGAGCGGGCTGTCAGGAATGGCATGGAAACGTATCAGGTTCACCCTGCAACTGAGTCCGTTCAGGGCTTTGACCAACTGGCGGGCATCATCGGCAGAGTCATTGACACCGTCAAACATGGTGTATTCAAATGAGAGACGGCGCTGATGGCTGAAATCATAACGGCGAAGCAC
>JAFZKA010000042.1 GCA_017551925.1 Bacteroidaceae bacterium
CGGACGGCCCGGACCGTTTGGTGGATTCGGCGGGAACCGTAACCGTGTATCATACACTGAAGCCGTTGTGCCTCACACCAAAGACCTTGGTACCGTCAAGAAGCAGTTTACGCTTACTCTGCCTGAGAACTCTATTGGTATCATCAAGCTTACTCCTGCTAAGAAATAATCTCACACAGAAAGCACAGAAAGATTTCGCTTCGCGTTATAATCTCTCGCAGAAAACGCTGAAAACGCAGAAATTTAACGTCCGGACTTATATCCGGACGTTTTTTTGACACAAACCTGAATCACGCTCAAAGGCTTTTGAATTGCAGTAAAGAGGAAAAAGACTATAGGGTCTCAGGGAGTCTCGCACCCACGCGCGACTCCCATATACCCTATACCCATTTTCCTCTAGTTTTCAAGCAAACTTGATATGGCAAGGACTTGGGTATTCAGGTTGTAGAGTTCTTCAGAGAACTCGCTGTAGGTGCGGTGATTGTGCATTTCCTTGACCAAGGCCTGATGTGAGCGGTTGAAACTTTGCAGTGTGGTGATGCACTGGCGGCGCAGGGCATCGGCCCGCTCGGTCTTTAGGCGGTTCTCCACGTAGATACGGTCAAATTCAGGCTGCGGCTGCATACCAGCCAGAGAGACAGAGTTCAGATAGGCCCTGTAGTTGTTTTCAAGGCCGGTGCGTTCATTTGATATGAGTGATCTGAACTCATCAGATTTAAGGCCTGCCACAAGGGCGTTACAGCAGGCGGTCACCAGAGTATCGCCATGATCAAGAATTGATTTGACCATACGGCGCTGACGATGCCTGCCATACTGCTCAGCAAGATATCCGCTGGTCTTACCTACCTGTTTGGCTATGCCGGGTTCATAGAGTTTTCCCCAGTCCAGTTTGTTGTATTCTATGGCAAGCGAATCCATATTACGCCCTATTCCACGCAGTTCAGTGCCGTTCTGTTTCCATCTTGTATCACTGCTTACAGAGCGCAGGGCACGCACATAACTTTCCAGTATGCTTATGCAGACATCGGCTTTATCGGCAAGTTTGGACTGCTCACTGACAGCATCGGCCAGTCCGTTGAGTTCCTGGATATGCGGTTCAGTACTCCGTAGAGAGGCGGCGTAAATCAGGCCACGCTCCATGCGCACCTCATCAAGCAGACGCATTACACTGCCGGGACCGCTTACGGCCGAATCACTCACCACAGCCAATGAATTAACCTGCTTAAGTTGAGCCTTGGTCATTGAAGAACAGCCTGACATGTAAATCATGATGAACAGCATGGTACACCATGTGGCAATTGCCTTGAGAACCTTAACGCACTCTTTGATGACGGTCTCAGTAATGTCAAGTGATTTGGGGATTTTGTTCAACTTGGTAACTAAAGCCCTGATGTTTTTGGCCTGAAGTTTGACACCACCGGCACCCTGGGTAAACCGTTCTACAAGACCGGTTTCAACATTCACTATGGCACTGCGCTCTGCCTCACGAAGCGTTACGCACGCCTGTTCCATAATCTCTCTGTCCTGGATTGACAACTCCGGGCTCATACGCCCTGCATCGGCTTTGGAGAGAGCACTGGCAATCTCCTCAAGTTGCAAACTTGATTTCTCTTTTTTCATTTTATATTGGAAAAGGTCTTACAAGGATAAAGGTACAAAAAATCAGGGAACCCCGCAAAGGATTCCCTGATTTAATCTTATAGGCTGGGTTTAGAATCTCATACCGCCACCCATGCCGCCGCCCATAGGCGTTCCACCGCCCATGCCGCCGCCGAAGCCGCCCATGCCGCCACCGAAGCCGCCCATGCCGCCG
>JAFZKA010000043.1 GCA_017551925.1 Bacteroidaceae bacterium
AATATCTGGCGTACCGATGACCGTCTTGGTGAGCAGACGGCACTCGCCGTAACCTGCCGCGGTGACGTGGTCCATTTTGAGGAGATAAGGGATATGGACAACAGCCAGCTTGAGATAGACTGCTCGGAGTGGCCTGCAGGCGTGTGCCGCCTGACACTATATAATAAGGAGGGAAACATACTTTCATCGCGCAGCATATTCCACGGCAGTGCTGAATTGGCCGGCCCCACCATTACTGCCAATACCGACAGCATGGAGCGTCAGTCATGCAGCAAAGAGGTTATAGAGTTCAAACTGACGGACCGTCAGGGCAATCCGTTCCGTGACCGTTTCTGCCTGTCGGTGCGTGATGCCACCGACTACGGCGGCGGCCGTACTGACAACCTGCAGACCAACCTGCTGCTCTCGTCAGACCTGAGGGGATACATACATGACCCCGCCTGGTACCTGGAAAGTGACGATGAAGAACACCGTGAGGCGCTGAACCTTCTGACCATGGTACAGGGGTGGGAACGTTACGAGTGGCAGACCATGACCGGCCTCAAGGAGTTTGAGGAGAAACACCGTATAGAGGAGGGCCTCACCATGAACGGGTGGATACTGTCATACTTCAAGCGCGACCCGGTATCTGACATAGGCGTGTATGCATCGGTGATACCTGATGATGACAAGACGCTGTTTGAAAGTTTTGACTACCAGACCGACTCTACGGGTTACTTTGGTTTTGACATGCCTGACTTTTACGGAAAGGGCAAGTTTACCGTCAACCTGACGTCACGGAACAGGGATGGTGAATCAAAATATGAAAAGAGCAAGCGCATCAGGTTTGAACGTGCAGACAGACCTGCCCCCAGAGCGTATCTGGTACAGGAGACAGACCTGAGCCACAACGACCATCGTGTGTATGACTATAAGGTTGATTACACTGATTTTGACCTGACTCCCGCCCAGCGCCGTAAGTTGGGCCGAATGATTGATGACGTTGATATTGAAGAGAAGAGTGAAAAGAGACGTTTCATAGACTATGACACCTTCACCTCATTTGAGGCCGAAGAGGATGCCGAACTGGAACTTGATCAGGGTGAATTCACTACTGACCTGTTTGGTTATTTTCTGGAACGGGGCATCAGATTGGAACCGCAAACGCCGGATCCGATATTCAGTTCATTTGAAGAATCTGAAGATGATGGCGGAAATTCATCGAAAACAGCTTATATACTTCCGGTCTATTATATACATAATATGGAGAAATTGCTGACGCATAAGCCGTTTGACATTCCCATGTCTATTGATATGATTGATGTCAAAAGCATTATGGTTTATGACAAGCCAATGTTTCCCAGGGAGATGACAGAACTCATTCCTCTGATGTTGGAATGGGTTAAGAAGCATGTAGGCGATACACCTCCGGGGGTGCCAGTCGGTGACAATGAAATTTGTCCTCCAGGCGACTTTTGGTGTTGGCTAGACCATAGTTGGAAAAGATATACCCTTGTGGACATACAAATCAAGGAAGACGGAGAACTGCTCTTTTACAATGAAATCCGTAATCTTGGCCGCCGAACTACCACCGTCAAAGGTTTTACCAAGCCTGTACAGTTTTACTCACCGGAGTATCCTGACGGTCCGATTGAAGGCAACGTTGATTCACGTCGCACGATATACTGGAACCCTAATGTCATAACTGATGAAAATGGCCGTGCCCGTGTTGAGTTCTACAACAACAGTTTTACCCGCAAATTCACCATCAATGCCGCTGGCATCACCGCCTCAGGCATCCCTTACATTTTGAATCAGATTTGGTGAAAATGACACAAAAGGGTCGCATCCCTGTGTCATTTAATCATGAGGTTGAAGGCTTGCGGCTTGATGCCCCATGCCGGTGCAATAAGCATTGAGGATGGGGCTTCTGATACAAAACGGTCGTAGAATATGTCCTTGCGAGCGGTCTTTATGAACCGGGATACAACGTCTGCGTATTCCTTTGCAGTGAAAAGTTTAATCTGTAAGGGGTCAGACTGGTACATCTGTGCGAGTTTTGTCCCTTTTACCACTTGTAACTGATGCAATTTTACGGTTTTGATTGGTAAGGCCGATATGCGTTCTGCGTGAGTCATGTAGTCCTGCTCGTTTTCACCTGGCAGGCCCAGAATGAGATGGGCACCTATGTCAATACCGCGTTCGTTCAGGTCATTAATGCAATCCACTGCACATTGGTATGTGTGATGGCGGTTTATCAACTCAAGCGTATGGTCACTGGTGGATTCAATGCCTATTTCAACAAGCAGGTGAGGATGTCCAAGAGGAGCCTTTCGGCCAAACTTTTGTTCAAACCAATCGGCCAACTCAGGTTTGATGCAGTCAGGACGTGTTGCAATCACAAGACCTTTTACTCCCGGAAAATTCAAAGCCGCCTCATATAACGCAATCAGTTTGTCTGTAGGGCCGTAAGTGTTTGTATAAGACTGAAAGTATGCCAGATACCCATAGCAATCACCTTTGCGGCTGTTGAAATGGATTCCCTTTTCAATTTGCGCCGTTATGCTGCCACTACTGTCAGATGCTGCATAAGCAGGATTAAACGACAGGTTGTTACAATAAATACATCCTTCATGTCCGATGCTTCCGTCGCGGTTAGGGCATCCCAATCCTGCATTTACCGCAATCTTGATGACCCGCCCCGGAAACACTCCGGCCAGATATTCATTCATTGTCCTGTACATCATAGCGTAAAAGTACGCAATTTTTGTATTTTTGCGAGTAACCAACAATAATCTTATGAAACGGACTTTGATAATGGCTGGCGTGTTGTTGATGACAACATTCAGCATGGCACAGACACTTACGCAATCTGAACGTACTCGTCATAATGTTTTCTCATCGGTTCCTAAAGAACTGACTCTTGACGGAAAGCCCTATATGGCTGCTCTCGAATATAATCTCGATGCCGACAAATCAGGTATGGGCATCTATTCGTCATTCGGTCCGGAGGGGGCAATCCTGAAATGTAATGTTCCAAATACATTCTCACCGGACACGTATTATGAAAAGGCTACAGGTTATACTGAGAAGGTGATAATCATAGACAAGTTCTTTGATTATATGGGTGATAAGACCTCGTATAGGGATTCGTCACTGCAGGCTATTGGGAAAGGCATCAAAAGGGCTTACGGTTATCCTGAAGGATTCAAAATAACTGAATTTACTGATGCTGACGGTGAAACAGGATATTACGGCAACTATTATCCCCGATATGAGGGGGATTCCACGAAATATTTCTACGAATATGAGAAATACGGCAAACTCTATCCCATTGAGTATTTCGCTCTGGATACTGCCGGATTATTGAGGCATTGCCATTTCTTTCATTATGAAAAGGAATATGATTTTTCAAATGCCACCTGGGTGAAGGATCTGAGTTATACAAGACAAGTAATGGGTGATTACAATGAGTATGTATGCCTGATTCAAGATTTCCGTTTCCAGAATCTGGATGAGTCATTTTTCCCTAATTCAAATATTTTTGTGAGCCAGAATATCTTTAATAAGGATTCTGAATGGGAGTTCATTCTGATTGATGCGGAAAATTACCGTGAATACGGAAATGCTCAGGGACGGTTTGAGGATGAAGCAGTACGCAGACCTGTATATCAAAAACCCATTATCAAAGGCTACATCATAATGAACAGTAACGGAGACCAGATTCTGTACATTCCTGTGCCTGATAAAGATGATGAACATACTGTAGGAACTGAAATAAAACAGGTATCAATCATGGATGGAATAGCCTATATAAATGTTTTTGAGGCAGTCTATCATGGTTCACTGGAGGATATGAGCCGTAACTATGACCAATGTGAGACCATGTACGCAATAGATCCTACTAAAACCGGAGTTCAGTCAATCTCCCGGCGTGTTGTAAACCGTATGAATATTGATGCTACGGCTGTAAGCCAAGGGAACAGTATTGGCATTAATGTTGCAGGACCGGCTGATGGAGACAATATAGTTATATCAAGTATGGGCGGGCAGATAATAAATCAAACTCCCTTAGGCAATTCAGAACACATTTCAATAGAAACATCCGCATATCCAAAGGGAGTATATAACGTGACCCTTCAAAGCAATTCTGCTGCTGAGAACCAACGGGTAGTGATAAAATGACACATATGGAAGACCAACTTTATTATACAATGTTTGAGGATCGTCTTGTCAAAGAGATGCTCAAGATATGTACCGATGCGGGGATGCTTGAGGGCATTCTGCTTCGGTCTGATGATATTGACCTTAAATGGAAAGAACTTGCGCCGGAGTATATAGCCGATGGCGTCAAGGAGATTGCCGCATATCCCACAGTATCAATAGCATGGGCCGGATACATAGGAATGGCAGTAGCCTGCTGGTGGAACCGAGACTGGAACAAACTGAAAGACCAGCCATACAGCGTTCTGCTTGGTCACAATGGATTTGATGATATGGATGACCACATTATGAAAGACATACTTGGACTCTTGCCCGATGGCAAGCAGGCTCAGCAGATAACATCGGTAATGCAGAGTTGCGCTCAGACAGCCGTAACATTCATTCGTCAGGAGCATATAGAACCGCAGAGCAAGCGTGCATTCTACGTCTATGCCCGCGCCGTCCAGGTAATGTTCCAGATAGGCGCCGCAATAGAACTGCACCGCCTGGGCTACGAAATGAAGAAACTCAAATGAAACCGTTTGCAACTATAACCAATAACTTATGGAGCACAATATTTCCTTTTCCGCGGTCATACTGTCGGCCTTGCTGCTTTCATCATGCAATGGGGGCGTAACAGATGACAAATCAATCCAGATTACCAAAGAAGACGTTATAGATCTGGAAGGTTCTTTTGATGACAACTTCCTGGAAAGTTGGGACTACATCATGCTTGAGGATGACAATCTTGACGGGATACTGGCCAATACCTATAAGGTCCTTTACGATGACGGCCTCTATTTCATAGACAGTAGGATGTTCAATGATTATTCAATAAAAGTGTTTGACAGCACAGGGCACTATCTCAATAATATAGGCCGAATGGGACGTGCGCGTAATGAATTCCTGAATATTGATGAATGGACCATAGACCCGTACCGTAATGAGGTCATACTTCTTAACCGCATAGGCTATTATGCCAGTGTCACCATCAAACGATATGATTATCAGGGTAATTACATCGGTCAGACAGAAACACCGCCGTTGACTGACCAATATCATATAGGTCAGGTAATCAAATGTATGTCTGACGGCAGTATCCTGATTGAAAACAACCTGGGTTTCACGCCTGTATACGAATACTTCTACATACATCCGGACGGAACATTCAGTTCCCCCATGGAACCCAACAATAATCAAATGAATATTGATGATGACGGAATCAAGATGCTTAAACGGGACATTAATCTTGCTGGTGACTGGTGCGGATTGCAAATACGTGAAGCATTCCACAGTGTCCAGTCCGATACAACTCTCCTGATGCCCAAACTTGACAGTCACATCTACAATTTATACCCTGACGGATACAAGTGCATTGCAAACCTGAGCTGTCTGCCCCAGATACCCGATAAGAAAAAGAAAAATCCCACATATGACTCATTTAGTGATGAAGATGATCTGTCATCCGTTTATGAATACAAGGACTATCTGTATCTGTTGTACAATGATGATACCGAGTATGTCTTGGAAAAGGCAACAAATAAGATGTACCGGATGAAAAAGGACATATCCAAAATGAAAAAACCGTTCCAGGGACCACCTGCAATTAACGGTAACGATCTGATTTTTCCTGTATCTACATCCAATATCCGAGACGAACTTGAGTCAATAGCCCAAAACAGTTGTGAACGCAACTACACCCCCGATGTCATGGAATTCTTCCAAAAGGCCAAGAACCACGAGAATCTCGCCATCGTCATAGCCCACTACAAAAAGCCAGAGTAGGACTAATCAGTCCGATAACAAATCCTTGACACAGGGATGCGACCCTTTTGTGTCAATTGGGAGCTGTTCCCTTTTGCATATCAGTAGAAGATGCTGGTAAGGATGGTGCCGACTATTGTGCTGACAGTTACACTTACCAGACCGGGCATCATGAACGAGTGGTTGAGCAAATACTTGCCTATCACTGTAGTGCCGGAACGGTCAAAGTTTACGGTTGCAATATCGGACGGATAGTTGGGTATAAAGAAATATCCGTAAACCGATGGCAGAACGCCGAGCAGTATCGGGCCGGGAATACCCAGAGAGTAGGCAAGTGGCAACATTGCTACAACTACTGCTCCCTGACTGTTGATGAGTACCGACACGGCAAAGAAGGCCAGTGCAATGGTCCACGGATAGTTGTTTACTATGCCTTCAAGACCTGACTGCATCTGGGGCAGATAGTTGCTGAAATATGTATCGGCCAACCAGGCAATACCGTATATGGCCACAACAGCCACCATACCTGATTGCCATACAGGGCCCGCTACAGCTTTCTTGGGGCTTGCCTTAGAGAACATGATCATAAATGCGGCGGCCGTAATCATCACAATCTGAATTATTATGTTCATGCCTATGGGCTTGGTTATGGCAGATCCATCGGCCGCAAACTTACCCGTGGCAACTTCGGGACGAATATCATGACCTATTATCTGGAAGAATGAGAACAGCACAATTACCAAAAGTGCGCCCAGAAATATGTAAACTGATGATTTGGCGTGTTTGTCAATCTCCTTGTCAAGCAGGGATGCTGTCTCACCGTACATGTACTCACGCATCTTGGGATCAGCCAGGCGTGCCTGGAACTGCGGGTCCTTGTCCAGATCCTTACCGCGCTTATATGAACAGAGGGCAGCGGCCAAAAGTCCGCACAGACAGGCCGGGATAGTTATTGCAATGACCTGAAGGTTGTTCACATCAAATCCGTTCTCGTTGCTTATAATTACGAATGATGCTACCGCAGCGGCAATAGGCGAGCATGTGATGCCAACCTGTGAAGCGATTGATGCCACACCGCACGGACGCTCCGGGCGTATGCCTTTTTTCAATGATATATCACAAATGATGGGCATCAGGGTATAGACAACGTGGCCTGTTCCCACCAGAACTGTGAGGAAAAAAGTGCACAGAGGTGCCAGGAAGGTGATATGCTCGGGATGCTTTCTTAATAACTTTTCTGCCAACTGAATAAGCCAGTCCATACCGCCTGCAGCCTGCATAATACCGGCGCAGGTTACAGCCGCAATTATGATATATATGACATCGGTTGGCGGATTGCCGGGTTTCATGCCAAAACCCAATACCAGAATGGCCAAACCAATACCTGATATGGCTCCTAAAGCCAGACTTCCATAACGTGAACCTACATACAGCGCCAGCAGCACTATAAGCAGTTGAATAATCATGACAAAACTCATAAGCAAAAATCTAATTGTCCTTAATGCAAATCTACAATATAATCCAGACAATCCAAATATTTTTGCTACACATTTTATCCTATGATCTGGCCGATATTTGAGATAAAGAGTTTTACGGAGATTGCCAGAAGGATTATTCCAAAGAATTTTCGGAGTATGTAAATGAAACCCGGGCCCAGGATTCTCTCAATTTTGTCAACGGAACGGAGTACTGCGTAAATAAACACAACGTTCAATGAAAGTGCGATAAGAATGTTGACAGTATGATATTCAGCCTTTAATGATAGCAGGGTGGTAAATGATCCGGCACCAACTATAAGCGGAAATACCAACGGAACTATTGTTGACATACCTTGTGGGCTGCTGTCATACTTAAAGATTGAGACGTCAAAAATCATTTCAAAGCCGATGGCAAGGATTACTATTGAACCTGCAATTGCAAATGATTGAATATCAACACCAAAGAGTGACAGGATTCCGTCACCTAAAAAATAGATTGAGGTGAGCAGGACCCAAGAAATCAGTGATACCTTGAATGCGGGAACCTTGCCGGTTTTATGCTGAAGGTCTATGATTATAGGAATTGAACCTATTATATCAAGTATGGCGAACAATACTACAAATGCTCCTGCAATTTCTTTGAAATTAATATCCATATTCTATTTGTTTTTGCGACTGCAAAGTTAATAATCATACAAAAAAATTACAACAATCATCTGTTTTCTTTATGGTAAATATTTTAATTTTTTGAGGTTTTGCGTACTTTTGCACTGAATTAAACTGATGATCAGAACTGATGTCGCATTTGTATCCGCTACTGTTTGAACCGAACCTGCACACGGTTGTGTGGGGAGGCGAACGGCTTACAAAATGGAAAGGGCTGCCTGAACAGGAACACATAGGAGAGAGTTGGGAGGTGAGTGCTGTTGACAGTTCACCGTCAGTCGTATCCAATGGTGCTTTTGCGGGAAAGACTCTGCCTGAAACGGTCGCTGCAGCCCCTGAAGAGATATTGGGACGCTCTGTTGCCAAACGTTATGGCGGAAAGATGCCACTTCTGGTTAAGTTCATTGATGCCCGCAACGATCTTTCCATCCAGGTTCATCCGAATGATGAGATGGCTCAGAGAGAGCATGGCAAACTTGGAAAGAGCGAGATGTGGTATGTGCTTGATGCAGAGCCGGGGGCTTGCATATATGCCGGTTTCAAAAAGAAACTGTCGGCCGATGAATATAAGCGCATGGTTCAGGATGGCAGCATTGTTGAGGCATTGGCCAAACATGAGGCACATGCAGGTGATGTGTTCTATATACCTGCCGGGCGCGTTCATGCTATCTGCAGCGGGATTCTGTTGGCAGAGATTCAGCAGTCAAGTGATGTGACTTATCGCATTTTTGACTATAACCGTCCAGGACTTGACGGAAAACCGCGTGAATTGCACACAGAGTATGCATCACAGGCTCTGAATTATAAAGTGGAACGCAAGTACAGGACAGATTATGCTGTTCGCAATAACAGGGCTAATCTGATAATGGAGTCCAAATTCTTCAGTGCCAGGGTAACTGAGATTGATAAGAACATACATCGGAATCTGCTTAAATATGACAGTTTTATCATAACAATGTGCCTTAAGGGAGATTGTGTGATCAAGGTGCGTCAGAGCGGCGATATGGTGGCGTTGAAGGAGGGGTACAGTTGTCTGATTCCCGCTGCTGTTGCGGATTATGATGTATGGCCGATGAATGGCTCATGTAAGGTTCTGGATGCTTTTATTGATAATCAGCGTGGAGGGTTGGTGAACAAAATCCACCGCCTCTTCCACAGAAACAAATATTGAGATATGGCAAATCATGTTGTAATTATGGCGGGAGGTATAGGGAGCCGTTTCTGGCCCTTGAGTACTCCGGAGTATCCCAAGCAGTTTATTGACATACTTGGTTGTGGAAGGTCTTTGATACAACTTACCGTTGACCGTTTCAAGGGTATATGTCCTGAGAGTAATTTCTGGGTGGTGACCAACCGCGCATATGTGGATATTGTCAAGGAGCAGATTCCGGGTATTCCTGCGACACATATCCTTGCCGAACCTGCAGCCCGTAATACGGCACCATGTATTGCGTGGGCATGTTGGAGTATAAAGCAGGAGGATCCTGAGGCTAATGTGGTGGTTACTCCAAGTGATGCGGTGGTGATGAATCCTGAGGAGTTCCGCCGAGTGATAAGCGGTGCTCTGGATTTTACTTCAGGACATGATTTTATTGTCACTATCGGAATCAAGCCTAACCGTCCTGAAACAGGCTACGGTTATGTCAAGGCCGTTCCTGTCAAAGACGCTGATATGGAAATAAAGGCTGTTGAGGCATTCAAGGAGAAACCTGATCTGGAGACTGCAAAGAAATATCTGGCCGATGGCAATTATTTATGGAATGCAGGCATATTTGTATGGAATATCAACACCATAACTAATTCATTGATAGCCTATAAGCCCAATTTGGCTAAAGATATGGAGAATATGCTTGCAACAGGGCAGGTAGATCAGATTTTCCCGCAGTGTGAAAAGATATCGATTGACTATGCTGTTATGGAGCCGGCTGCATCTGACGGTAAGGTGTTTACATATCCGGCAGATTTTGGCTGGAGCGATTTAGGCAACTGGCAGTCACTGCATGAAAAACTCCAAAAAGATTCAGGTAATAACGGTGTGGTGGGTAACGTAAAACTGTTTGAATGCAATGACTGTGTGGTTCACACTGAGGATGCCCGTAAAGTTGTTCTTCAGGGTCTTGAAGGTTATATAGTTTCTCTTAAGAACGGACAGTTGCTGGTTTGCAGGCGCAGTGAGGAACAACGTATTAAGGAGTTCTCTGCAAATTGATTCATCCTCCATTAAATACATAAAAAAAGGCTTGCAGAATAGTTTGCAAGCCTTTTTCATATGGGATATATGTCAGAGCATATTTTCTTTGCTGAGCGGTGACCAGGGGCCGTCCTGTGCCATGAATATTATGGAGAGTTCATGCACCTCAAATGTGTGCCACTGACCTTTGGGAATGTTTACGCCAAGTACGCCGGTGTCACCACCCATGTGGATGCGTTGCATTTCAACTCCTTTGTCATTATAGAACACGGTATCCATCTGACCACGCAGAAGCATCACGGTCTCACTGGAAAGGTTATGGCGGTGTATGGCTGTCTTGGTGCCCGGAAGCATAACGTTGATCATACGCTGTGACTGGTCTTCCTCACTGTTGCGCAGGTCATAGTTCATGCGCAGACGTGGTGAATCATGTGCCAGTTTCTGAACCTGATCAAACAGGGCATTATCAAGTACCACCTGACGCTCAAGCAGTTTGTCTATGCCTCTGAATACCTTAAGCATGGCCTTGCGAACGGCTTCAATATCACCACATTCACCATCTATCTCATGATACTTGCCGGCATTCTTATAATAGGTAATAAGCGGCTCGGTCTGTTTGTGATAGGTCCTGATGCGGTTCATGATGGTCTCCTCATTGGCGTCATCGGCACGGCCCTCAATCTCAGCGCGGTGCTGAAGGCGCTGCTTGATAGTCTCATCCTTTATCATGATTGATATAACGGCATTAACCTTCTCGCCGCGACGTGCCAACATCTGGTCAAGATCCGATGCCTGGCCCAGAGTACGGGGAAAACCGTCAAGGAGGAATCCGGCTACATCTTTATATGTGTTGAAGGTGTTTTCAATCATTCCTTCAACAACACTGTCGGGAACAAGGCTTCCGGCATCGATAAGTTCTTTGGCCTGACGACCAAGTTCGGTGCCTGCGGCTATCTCGGCTCGCAGCATTTCACCTGTGCTGATATGCTTAAGATTGTATTTTTTTGATATGGCACCAGCCTGTGTGCCTTTGCCTGCGCCCGGAGGGCCAAAAAGGATGTAGTATTTCATTGAATGTTATTTTTCAAATTCTCCGCGAAGATAATATAAAGTTATGAATAATAGAATCTAATAAATGTTATTTGGGATTTATGGAGATTGTTTCGGTTGTTGAAAAGTAGGCTGTCTGATTGGGCAGTTTATTGAAGGGTTTGTCTTATATTTGTTTCCAGTAAAAATATTCACTTACAAATAATTACAGATATGACTTCAGGAAACGTACGTCCGGCCGATATGGAGCGAATAACGACTCCCGCTCTGGCCAAGAAATTCATTGACGAACAGATTAAGGAACTGCGTGCTCAGATTGGTGACAAAAAGGTTCTTCTGGCTCTCTCAGGAGGTGTTGATTCATCAGTAGTTGCCGCTCTGCTTATCAAGGCAGTAGGTAAACAACTGGTTTCGGTCCATGTTAACCATGGCTTGCTGCGTAAAGGTGAGCCTGAGCAGGTTGTACGTGTATTCCGTGATGAATTGAATGCCAACCTGATTTATGTTGACGCTGTTGACCGTTTCCTGAACAAGTTGGCCGGTGTGGCTGATCCCGAGCAGAAGCGCAAAATCATCGGCGCAGAGTTTATCCGCGTATTTGAGGAGGAGGCCCGCAAGCAGGAGGGTATCAGTTTCCTGGCTCAGGGAACAATCTATCCCGATATTGTTGAGTCCGGTCCCGTAAAGTCACATCACAACGTGGGCGGTCTGCCTGAGGATCTTAAGTTTGAACTGGTTGAACCTATCAAACTGCTGTTCAAGGATGAGGTTCGCGTAGTGGGTAAGGAACTGGGCCTGCCTGATAATATGGTGTTCCGTCAGCCGTTCCCGGGCCCCGGACTGGGCGTGCGTTGCACAGGTGCTATTACCCGTGACCGCCTGGAGGCTCTGCGTGAAAGTGATGCTATTCTGCGTGAGGAGTTTGCCAAGAACGGCTTGGAGGGCAAGGTTTGGCAGTACTTTACCATTGTTCCTGACTACAAGTCAACGGGCGTTAAGGATAACAAGCGCTCATGGGATTGGCCTGTAATAATCCGCGCCGTCAATACTCGAGACGCTATGACTGCCACCATTGAGGAGATTCCTTACAAACTCCTGCACCACATCACACAGCGTATAATAACAGAAGTACCGGGAGTAAATAGAGTTCTATATGATTTGACTCCGAAACCCACTGGCACTATAGAGTGGGAGTGATTCTTCTGCTTTTTGAAGCCCCGAACTTTTTGGGGGTATTGACGTCAAAACTACGCGCTTCGCGCTATCCCTCCTATGTCCAATAAGGCACCCTGAAAGGTGTGAGTAGCCTCCCACCTTCCATGATACCTTCTTGAACACAGGCACCTCCCGTTCACAAGCCCACGGGCGGCCATGGTTTTGCTTGCCAATACCCCCAAAAAGTTCTACGTGCAGATGGAGGCTTTAATACTTATTTGTAAGTATTGAATAGATTGAGTTAATGCAGTATTTTTGCAGTCAAATTAAAGGGGCATATGACACTAAGGGAACTTAAGATTGGTAAGAGCGCTGTGGTGACAGCGGTTGGTGGTGAGGGTGCGCTGAGGCAGCATTTCCTGGATATGGGGTTGTTGCCGGGCGTTGAGGTTAAGTTGCTCAAGTATGCACCGATGGGTGATCCCATGGAGTTGCTGGTGCGTGGATACACACTGTCACTGCGTCTTGAAGAGGCCGCTCAGATTGGAATTACGGAAATACGGAATAACGGAGTTTCGGAATCACAGAAAGACGGAAGCAAGGACAATGATATTAATGAGGTTCCGGCTGAGGATTTCGGCTACAACCTGACACTGCATGAGCATAACTCGCACCCTGGTTTGGGAGAGGCCGGAAAATACCACGATCCTACGCATGAGAATGCTGTTCCCAAGGGTACAATCCTGAAATTTGCGCTTGCTGGGCAGCAGAACTGCGGCAAGACTACGCTGTTCAATCAGCTTACAGGTTCAAATCAGCATGTAGGTAATTTCCCTGGCGTAACTGTGGACCGCAAGGACGGACAGATACGCAATCATCCGGATACTCTGGTTACAGACCTGCCCGGAATATATTCACTTTCACCTTATACGCAGGAGGAAACGGTTTCGCGCCGGTTTATTCTGGAGGAGAAACCCAACTGCATCATCAATATTGTTGATGCTACAAATATAGAGCGTAACCTTTACCTGACTGTTCAGCTGATGGAACTTGGAGTTCCTATGGTGCTGGCTCTTAATATGATGGATGAACTTACGGGTAACGGAGGTTCAGTTCGTGTTAATGAGATGGAGCGTATTTTGGGCATTCCTGTCATTCCCATTTCTGCAGCAAAGGGTGAGGGTATCCAGGAACTTGTGGAGCATGCCATTCATGTGGCTGAGTATCAGGAAAAGCCTGCCCGTACCGATTTCTGCACAAAGGATGATCACGGCGGTGCTGTTCACCGTTGCTTGCACAGCATAATGCATCTGATTGAAGATCATACCGAGAAGGCCGGAATCCCGGGCCGATTCGCTGCCGGAAAATTGGTAGAGGGCGATACCGATGTTCTTGAGGCTCTTGAACTGACGCAGAATGAGAAAGAGATGATGGAGCACATAATCCTGCAGATGGAAGAGGAGAGAGGCATGGATCGTGCTGCTGCCATAGCTGATATGCGTTTCTCATTCATTGAGCGCCTTTGTAACCAGACTGTCATCAAGCCTCAAAAGAGCAAGGAATATATCCGCAGCCGCAGAATCGACCGCGTTCTGACGGGCCGTTGGACTGCAATACCCATTTTCCTGATTGTAATGTGTCTGGTAATATGGCTCTCAATTGATGTACTTGGCGCACCGTTGCAGGACTGGTTGGATCAGGGAATCCAGTGGCTTGCAGGTATTTGTGTAGCCGGAATGGAGAGGGTAGATATTTCACCGGCTATAATTTCGTTGGTTGAAGACGGTATTTTTGGCGGTGTTGGCAGCGTGCTCAGTTTTGTGCCGATAATCATAATATTGTTCTTCTTCCTCAGTCTGATTGAGGACAGCGGCTATATGGCGCGTATTGCTTTTGTGACCGATAAACTGCTGCGTAAACTGGGTCTTTCGGGACGTTCTATCGTGCCTTTGCTTATAGGTTTTGGTTGTTCCGTACCCGCTGTTATGGCCACCAGGACGCTGCCATCGGCCCGTGACCGTAAACTGACTATTCTGCTTACTCCGTTCATGAGTTGCAGCGCCAAGATACCTATTTACGGATTCTTTACTGCGGCATTCTTCCCTGGTAAGGGCGGTCTGATTCTGGCTGGATTGTATCTTCTGTCAATTCTGGTGGGCATTTTAGTGGCTCTGTTTACTAAACTGTTCCGCAAGAATTACGTGGCTGCTCCGTTCGTTATGGAACTGCCCAACTACCGCATGCCTGGCCTCAAAAATGTGAGTCATCTGCTTTGGGATAAGACGAAGGACTTTGTGCAGCGTGCCTTTACCGTAATATTCGTGGCAACAATCGTAATCTGGTTGCTGCAAACATTTGATTTCCGCTTCAACATGGTTGAGAACGGCGAGGGTAGTATGATGGCCTGGGTTGCCGGCGTTCTGGAACCATTGTTCCGTCCGCTAGGTCTGGGCGATTGGCGTATAGTAACCTCATTCGTGAGCGGATTCCTGGCTAAAGAAAGCGTAGTAGCCACAATGGAAGTCCTTGGTGTTACCGAAACGCTCACCGTCATTACCGCTATTCCGATGCTCCTGTTCAGCCTGCTCTACACGCCCTGCGTTGCCGCAATCAGCAGCATTCGCCGCGAACTTGGTGACCGCTGGGCAATCTACGTCATACTGTTCCAGTGCGCTGTAGCCTGGGTAGTATCATGGTTAGGATACTTAATAGCACAAGCCCTATGAATGCCTCAACAATAATCGCCATAATCGCCGTAACCGGCCTTGTCATAGTAGCAGTTATAGGCGCCATCAACAACCGCAAAAAAGGCAACTCCTGCTGCGGCTGCCCCATGAAAGACTCCTGCTGCAAAAGAGATTGCTAATACGCACTTAGAACTTTTTTGGGTATCGGTATTAAAGCCTGCATTGTTTCAGATACTGATACCCCAAAAAGATCGGAGATTCAAGACATGAAGGCCTCTACATCATCGGGATGGTAGGGGATGATGTTTGCACCCAGAACGCGGCAGCCGGTGGGAGTGATGAGGATATCATCCTCAATGCGGATACCTCCAAAGTCCAGGTACTTCTCAATCTTGTCATAGTTCAGGAAATCTTTGTGCATACGCTCTGATTTCCATTTGTCGATGAGGGCAGGTATAAAGTAGATACCGGGTTCATCAGTCAAGACAAAACCGGGCTGGAGGCGCTTGCCGTAGCGCAGGCAGTTGGTGCCGAACTGGTCAGACGGTTGAACTTCTTCATCAAAGCCAACGTAAATCTGGCCCAGTCCTTCCATATCATGTACATCCATGCCCATCATATGTCCAAGTCCGTGCTGCATGAACAGGGCATGTGCTCCGGCTGCTACGGCATCATCTGTATTGCCGCGCATCAGGTCCAGGTCTTTGAGGCGGTCAGTCATGAGGCGACACACATCAAGATGCATGTCCAGCCATCTCATTCCCGGGTGCGCTTTTTCTATGACAAGGTCGTGACAGGCTTCAACAATAGAGTAGATATCGCGCTGTTTCTGTGTGAACTTGCCGTTGACAGGCATAGTACGGGTGTTGTCGCTGCAGTAGTTGTTTACGGTCTCGGCACCGGCATCAACCAGGAGCAGACGTCCCGGTTCAAGTTTGTTGAGTGACGGGCCACCGTGGAATATCTCACCGTGCATGGTGACGATACTGTTGAAAGAAACCTTGGCGCCTTGCGACATTGCAATCCCCTCAATCTGTCCTGCGATGGATTTTTCTGTCACTCCGGGACGGCAGGCTTTCATGGCGGTGCAGTGCATCTGATAGCCGATGGCCATGGCGCGTTCAATCTCCTCAACTTCGGCCTCAGATTTGATTGAGCGCATGCTTACAACTGCTTTAATCAAATCAACTGATGCAGCCTCACGTGTCTTCAACGGGTGAATTCCCATCATATCGGAGAGCAGAATCATGTGATCGTGGCGGTATGGCGGCAGGAAATGTACTTTACGGCCTTGCTTGAGAGCATCGGTCACAAATTGGTTTAATTTGGCATAGGGAGCAGAATTTTCAACTCCGCATTCTGCAGCCAGACTGGCTACAGACGGTACGAATCCGGTCCAGATAATGTCTTCAATATCAATATCATCGCCCAACAACCATTCCTGACCGCTGTCGGCATCAATTACACCTGCCAGCGAATCACGGTCCTGCCCAAAGAAGTACAGGAACGAACTGTCCTGACGGAAAGTATAACCGTTTGCAGGATAGTTGCATGGCGCGTTGTTGTTACCAAGAAAAATGATCAGGCCACTGCCAACCTTATCTTTCAGAATACGTCGGCGTTCAGAATAAACTTTCTTATCAAATAGCATATGTCAATAATTCGTTTTTGTAAAGATACTTGTTTTTGTTTTAACTTTGATGCGTTTTTTAAATCTTAAATTCAGAAGACCATTAACATTTTTGATCATGAAACGGTTAATAACCATTATGGCAATGACGCTCATGGCAAACGTATTTATGTTTGCTGATGAGATTTGGAGAGATGAAACACTGAGATATGCTATGTATCTGGGTCCGATAAAGGCAGGTGAGGCCAGTCTTGCTACAAAGAATGTAGTGCGTGACGGTAAGAATCTGGTACAGATGGACCTTATAGCACGAACCACCAACACGGTTGAGAAACTATTCAGTCTGAATGATACCCTTACAACAATTGTAAATCCTAAGAATGCCGCTCCGGTGTATTTCCAGAAGCATTGTTTTGAGGAGGATGACATTGTATTTGAAAAGGTGAATTTTGTCACTTCAGCCGATGGCAAATGCACTGCCAATATGCATAAGGACTATAAGGATGGCAGGGCTAAGGATTGTACTGAGACCAGCAATTCACAGATATATGATATGGTCAGCGTGGTAGGTTTTGCACGTGCCATTGATACCGGAAACCTTTACAAGGGCAAACGTATCGGTTTCAAACTGGCCGATGCCTGCGATATTATCGATGAGGTGCTGATATACCAGGGCAGGGAGACTCTCAAGATTTCAGGCAAGAAATATAATTGCATGGTATTCAGACTGGTAGAGCCTTATGTCGATAAAGGAAAGAACAAGGATCGTGACATTCTGACCATCTATGTGAATGATGACAGTGAGCGCACAATTGTTCAGATGGACATTAAGTTCAAAGTGGGTTCAGCCAAGGCTAAATTAATCAGGTGATTCATTTAACATGAAGGCTTAAACCTTATATTATTATATAGTGTCAAAGTATAAACCTTAAATACAATTATGCAAATGAGAAAGTTTATGATGGCCGCCATGATGTTTGCGGCAGTAAGCATGTCAGTCAATGCGGCTAAGAAGGATAAGACCCAGCCGGCAGAGCCCGTGCTTGGAATCAAATCAGGTGTTATAACAATGGCCAACAATATGGGCAACTTTACCGGAGGCGGTGCCGGCGGATTCGGCGGTGGCGCAGGTATGGGAGGCTTTGGCGGCGGTCAGGGCATGGGCCAGCGTCCTCAGGGACAAGGTGGCCAGCGCGGCCAGGGTGGCCAGCGTGGTGGCGATCGCCAGATGAACTTTGATCCCAGCACCATGGTAACCAAGATTTATTTTGATGATTACGGCAAAAAGACTGTAACTGTTACCAGCCGCGGTGAGGCAGGAACAACACGTTCACTTGTTATCGGTGAGGATAACTACACCATCAACGATGCAGAGAAGTCTGCAACCAAGATGCCGTCATTCGGCGGACGTCGTGGCGGTAACGGCGGTGGCGGCCGTGGCATGGGAATGGGTATGATGGGCGGCATGGGCGCTCAGACCACTCCAATGTTTGACTGGGAAAACCTTGATGCCAAGACAATTAAGAAGAATAAGATCAAGGAACTCGGTGAAGAGGAAGTTGCAGGTGTCAAGTGCAAGAAATACTCTGTAACCCAGAGCAACCAGGGTTATTCAACTGAGATGACAGTATGGATCTACAAGAACCTTACAATGAAGAGTGAGACAATCTCTGACTGGGGCACAATGGGTCAGACTGTTGAGAAACTTGAAGAGACCGATGTTGACCAGAGCCTGTTTGAACTCCCCAAGGATTACAAGGTTGAGGAGAGACAGATGGGTAACTTTGGCGGCGGCATGGGCGGCGGCTTCGGAGGTGGTGACTTCGGAGGCGGCGGTATGGGCGGCTTTGGCGGCGGTGCCGGTGGCTTTGGTGGCGGCGGCATGGGCGGCTTTGGCGGTGGCTTCTAAATCCCACACAGAAAGCTATTAATCTCTCGCAGAAAGCGCAGAAATCGCGGAAATAATAAATTCACACAGAAAACACAGAAACCACAGATTGAGTTCCGTGGTTTCTGTGTTTTCTGCGCTTTCTGCGAGAGTCTTATTTGATGATGTCGAGCTGACGGAGCAGGGCTTCGGGCTCGGGATCGTGCCCGCGGAAGTCGCGATAGAGTTTAGCAGCCTCTACACTTCCGCCTTGCTCTAACAGATGACGGAACTTTGAAGCGGTTTCTTTGTCAAAGATTCCCTTCTCTTCAAACAGGCTGAAACCGTCGGCAGCAAGCACTTCGGCCCATTTGTAAGAGTAGTAACCGGCTGCATAGCCTCCGCTGAATATGTGGCTGAATGAGGTTGATATTATGCATTCGGGTACTGACGGCAGTACATCGGTTGAGAGCAGGGCCTGCTTTTCAAACTTGATAATCTCACCTTCAATAGGCGCAGTGCGGGTGTGGTAGTTCATGTCCAGTATGCCGAACTGTAACTGACGCATGTGGTAATAGGCGCTCAGATAGTTCTTTGAGGCTTTGATTTTGGCAATCAGAGAGTCGGGCAGAGGGTCGCCGGTCTGGTAGTGCTTGGCGAAGGTGGCCAGATACTCTTTCTCATATGCCCAATTCTCCATTATCTGTGACGGCAGTTCAACAAAGTCGTGGTCAACACTGGTGCCTGTCATTGACGGGTAACGCCCCTTGGCCAGTATGCCGTGCAGGGAGTGTCCGAACTCATGAAGCATGGTGGTGAACTCATCATGCGTTATCAGTGAAGGTGTATCGGCGGTAGGCTTTGTGAAGTTGGTCACAAGGTTGATGAACGGTCGCTCTTCAACACCGTTCTCTATCTTGAGATCACGGAATGAGGTCATCCAAGCACCGCTGCGCTTTGTTGCGCGTGGAAAGAAATCAGCATAGAACAGAGCCAGGAAAGTGCCGTCGGCATCACGCACCTCATATGCCTTAACGTCGGGGTGATACACCGGGACATCGGCAGGCTTGAAGGTGATGCCGTACAGGCGGCCGGCCAGACTGAAGATTGCATCTATACAGTCCTCAAGACGGAAATAAGGCTTGAGTTCCTCATCGGTCAGGTTGTATTTGGCCACGCGCTGTTTCTCTGCGTAATAACTGAAATCCCACGGGCGGATCTGATCACCGTCAAAACCTATGCTGCGGGCGAATCTGTTGAGTTCAGCAACCTCGTCCTTGGCCTTTGGCAGGGCGGGAGCACGAAGTTTCTCTATGAAATCCCAGACAGCGCTGCCGTTCTTGACCATGCGGAGTTCAGTCTTGTAGTCTGCATAGTCCTTGTAACCTAAAAGGGCCGCTTCCTGATAGCGGAGGTCAACTATCTGGCGTATGGTCTCAGTGTTGTCCCACTCATCACCGAATGCGCGGCGGTTGTATGCGCGGTATAATTTTTCACGCAGGTCACGACGGTCGCTGAATTTCATGAATCCGCTGTAACTGGGGGCGGAAAGGTCAAACAGCCATCCTTCAACGCCTTTGTCCTTGGCTGCCTGTTCGGCCATATCACGTATGTATCCCGGCAGACCGCTCAAATCATTCTCATTGGTCAGGACCATCTGGAAATTATTTGTAGAGGCCAACTGGTTTTTCTGGAACTGAAGCGTGAGCAGTGAGAGTTTCTCGTTTATCTCACTGTACTTCTTTTTGTCCTCAGGGTTCAGGTTTGCACCGTTGCGTTCAAATGATTTGTAGGTATCCTCAAGCAGTTTCTTCTGATCCGGGTCCAGTTTAAGGCTTTCACGCTGGTTATAGACGGTCTTGATGCGTTGGAACAGACCTTCGTTAAGGGTGATATACATGGAGAATTCTGTTGACATGGGTGCAACCTTCTCTGCAATCTCCTGAAGTTCATCTGTGGCATCGGCCTCAAGAAGGTTGTAGAATATGCTCCCAATCTTATTGACCTGGCCGCCTGCAAATTCCAGTGCCTCAATGGTGTTGCTGAATGTGGGGGCATCGGGGTTGTTTACAATGGCGTCAATCTCCTGTTTTCCTTCTTTGAATGCCTCTTGGAAAGCCGGAAGATAATGACTGTCTTTGATTTTGTCAAACTGTGGCGCGCCGTAGGGCAACGGTGACTCTGTAAGTAATGGATTGTTCTGCATACTGCAAGATGTGATTAAAATGGCGCTGATGACGCACGTAATGATTCTACTCATAGTTTTTTATAAGTTATTGAGTGCGAATTTACAAAATAATGCTACCTTTACCGAAAATACAACCTGATTATGATACGCAGATTTTTTTTATCAGTAGTCTTTGTTTGTCTTGGCCAGTATATTTTCGGCCAGGTTAGTGCTTCGTATAATGTTGACGGAGCTGTTGAAAAGGAGCAATACCGCTCTCATGTAAATCTTGAGGCAGTCGGCAGCGGCACAAGTGTGGTCTATGCCACGAATGAGGTGGATCTTAATCTTACGGCTGTCAGAATTAATAAGACATCGGGCGAGTACAATAAGCCTGAACGCAGGGAAAGAGGCATAAACTCCGGTATTCTGGCTGATGGCGGCAGTAAGGTCCTGATGGAACGTTGTGAGGTGAATACCCATGTCTCTTATGCTGATGCTATTGCTGCATATGGTGACAATACAAGCATCAAGGTTCAGGATGGGTATGTTCGTGTAACCCGTAGCGGTTCCGCAGGAGCAAATGTCATTAACGGCGCAAAAATACGTTTTGAAAAGACTGAGTTGACAACATCATCGGGACAGAGTCCTGTCATGATTGCAAGTAAAGGAGGAGTGCTTGAAGCAGTTGAGACTTTAGGCGGTTCATCGGGCGTAGGCTCACCGCTGTTTCTTTCAAATGGCGAACTGACTGCAGAAAAATGCCGTATGACTGCTTCAAGATGGGCCATTGCTCAGGTGGATGGCGGTCACATTACTCTTAATGCAAATGAGCTGGTTTCACGTTCATTCTGCGGCGTTATGGTTTACAGTACAGGTAATACGGTCAACAGCGGAGTGGCAGAGTTGAACAAGAACAAGATTCAGGTGAATGAGGGGCCGCTTTTCTATGTTACGAATGCCAACGGAGAGATACATGTCAGTCACAACAGTTTCAGTCAGAAAGATAATGACGTGCTGGTAGCCAAAGCCGATGACTGGGGCGCAAAAGGACAGAATGGCGGACATGCCGTATTGTTTGTCCAGTCACAAAGCCTTTCAGGAAATGTCTGGGCTGACAGTATAAGTTCAGTAAAGGTTGTCCTTAACAAGAAAGGTGCTCTGTCAGGAGCAGTAAACAGTGAAGGCAATATGGTTGCGGAACATCGTATGGTAATAGGTGCTGGCGGCAAATGGTCAGTAAAGAAAGATTCATACCTTAATTCCATTGAGTTTGAGCAGCCTTTGAATAAGGGACTTAAACAGTTGAAAGGTAAACACACGGTCTATTATGATCCTTCAGACCCGGT
Organism: Bacteroidaceae bacterium; assembly: GCA_017551925.1. Classification (GTDB taxonomy): domain Bacteria; phylum Bacteroidota; class Bacteroidia; order Bacteroidales; family Bacteroidaceae; genus Colenecus. The sequence goes on from JAFZKA010000043.1 coordinate 22,187, forward strand.
GAATGCACCGTTAGAGGGAAAGGAACATAAGATAGGCGGTGGTGGTAAACTCAAACCATTAAATAAATAAAACAGATGAAAAGGACTGCATATTTACTTGTTGTATTGTTCTTGAGCCTTTCAGTTATGGCTGAGGACATTGAAATCAAGCCTGAACAATTACCGGAGAAAGCAATGAAGGTAATTAAGGAGGCTTACCCTGATGCCAAGATCAAAGAGGCTGTAATTGAGCGCAGGGCCAGTCTGATGCAGTATGAAGTCAAACTGTCAGGTGGGGTAAAGATGCAATTCCGTAAAGACGGTTCATTTACCGAATGTGTATGTACCGAAGGTACTGTTCCGGCTGTGCTTATTCCTCAAAAGATCCGCGTTTTCCTATCAAAGGAGTTCCCACAGAGAGAAGTTGTCAGAATAGAGCATGACAGTAAACTTTTTGAACTGACGCTTGACAATGGTGATGAATTGTGCTTTAACAGTTCATTTCGTCTAATAGACATAGATCATGCCGTGGAGTAGAAACGTGAAAGGATTCCTTAAAAACCTGTCTTGGCTGATTCTGATATCGGTTTTGCCATGTTCATGTGTTTCCTATGAGAATACCGATGATCCTGTTGAGCGTACTGTCCTTGTCTATTTCAGCGCCGACAACAACCTGTCATCGCATGCTTACAGAAATCTGAACGAAATAAAAAGAGCAGTCAAGGAATATGTCGGCAACTCCAATATGGTTGTTTTCATGGACAGTCCGGGAGTGAAATCTTTTTTGTTGCAGATAAACCGCAACAGCGTTGATACGTTGGTGGCATACGGCAAACAACTTGATTCAACAAATCCGGAAGTTCTTCAATCTGTAATAGAGTATGTTTTAAACAGATATAAATCTGATTCTTATGGTCTTGTGCTGTGGTCGCATGGAACCGGCTGGCTGCCTGGCAGCAAATTGCATACATTGGCTAAGAACTACGGATATTCACAGAGACGCGGCGGAATGGAGCCTCATTTGACCGGGGACCTGTATGATTACTATTTTATAGGAACCAAAACGTTCGGGATTGAGGGGCCCCAGGGTGAGTACAGGTATATGGAACTGGATGGTATGGTAAATGCAATTCCTGACAATACTTTTGACTTTATTGTATTTGATGCTTGCTATATGTCAAATGTCGAGGTCGCGTATGCCTTAAGGAACAAATGCCGTTATTTTGTAGGATCAGCTTATGAGATTGTAGGTTCGGGATTTCCATACAGAACTATTACCTCACATCTTTTGAATGGCAATCTTGTAAGGGTTTGCCATGGCTTTTATGATTATTATAACTCCATGTCAGATTGGTCAAAGATGGGTGGCATAGCGATAATCAGGACTGACAGATTGGAACCGCTTGCCGACAGTTTCAGCAAGATAGTACAAAAATCAAAAGACACTATTCCTGATATCAATGTTGACAACATACAGTGCTTTGACTGTTTTAATCATCACGTTTTCTATGATTTTGAGAACCTGGCAGATTATTTATGTGATGATGCTGAACTGATGAAAGAGTTCAGATCATCATTAAAGGATTGTGTGCTGTTCAGCAAATCAACTGATTGCATTTTTAAAGGAAAGAAAAAATATGATTATAGTGATGATCCTCAATATGAGATAAAGATTGATTCATATTGTGGTTTGAGCGTATATATACCTCTGCGAAAGTATGATTCTATGGGACTGAACGATGAATATCGTAAAACCGAGTGGAGTATAGTCACCGGATACTGAATTAAAAGAATAACCTGATAACTTAACTGAATATGAATTTAAAAAGCTTCCTTACCGGACTGATCGTTGCCAGTCTGTTTTTTGCGGGATGCAAGAATGACCAGACATTGCCGCGTGACCGTAGAGCGGATGATCCGCTTATGGGCAACGAAAAGAGAATTACAGAGATTATTTCAAAAATGACCCTTGAGGAGAAGGTGAATATGCTTCACGGCAAGCATATGTTCACATCCGAGGGAGTACCCAGTCAGGGTATTGCTGACATGGTTTATGCCGATGGTCCTTTTGGTATCCGTGAAGAGATGGAACCGCATTCATGGAATTCGCTTCATCTGACTACAGACTCTGCAACATTCTTTCCCACAGGCTCGGCCCTTGCTGCAACCTGGAGTGACGGAATGGCTTATCAATACGGTATAGGCATGGCCCGTGAGGCCCGTCTGCGCGGCAAGGATATGATTCTGGGTCCGGCTATCAACATACAGCGCATTCCTACAGGTGGACGTACATACGAATATCTGAGTGAGGATCCTTTTCTCAGTTCAGTACTTTCAATCTATTATACCAAAGGTGTACAAGACAACGGCGTGGCTGTGTGTGTAAAGCATTTCGCATTGAACAATCAGGAAACCAACCGCGGCAGCGTAAACGTGATTGTAAGCCCGCGTGCCATGCGTGAGATATATCTGCCGCCGTTTGAGGCTGCTATAGTTGAGGGTAACGCATTCGGTGTGATGTCGGCCTACAATAAGATAAACGGTTACTGGTGTGCTGAGAATGATGAACTCCTGAATCAGATTCTGCGTAAGGACTGGGGTTTCAAGGGTATGGTTATTTCGGACTGGGGCGGCACTCACAGCACTGTGGGTTCCATTAACGCAGGTCTGAATGTGGAGATGCCCAACCAGCAGTATCTGGGTCAGGCATTGCTGGATTCTGTCAAGAGCGGTGCGGTGTCAGAAAAGGTTATTGATGAGCGCGTGCGTGAGATTCTGCGCGTACGTCTTGCTGTTGAGCCGGTTCCCGAGGATAAGGCCAATGTAGAGATGACGGCTAAGCCCGAGCAGGCTCAGATTGCTTATGAGGTTGCTTTACAATCTATCGTTCTGCTTAAAAATGAGGGAAATCTGCTGCCTATTGACCTTGATAAGGTGAAGACCATTGCCGTGATAGGTGACAATGCCGACAAGACTATGGCAACTGGTGGAGTGGGTGCCGGCGTTAAGGCCCTTTTTGAGGTTACTCCTCTGGCCGGTTTACGCAAGAGCATTGGCGATAAGGCTAAGATTGTTTATGCCCAGGGTTATACTTCACAGCAGGCCCGAGGCGGATTCGGCGGTTTTGGCGGCGGTTTTGGCGGTTTCGGCCGTCGTGGTGGTGCCTCTCAGGCTCCCGCTGCTGCTCCTAAGCCGGATGATACTGCTGCCAGGCTGAAAGATGAGGCAGTGAAGGCTGCAAAGGGTGCTGATCTGGTACTGTTCATAGGTGGTGATAACCGCGCTCATGAAACCGAAGGCAGTGACCGCCGCAGCATGGACCTGCCTTTCGGTCAGGAGGATGTGCTGGAGGCTGTTGCCAGGGTTAATCCCAATGTGGTGTTCATTGCCGTGGCAGGCGCTCCGGTTGACCTGAACCGCGTTCAGGCCTGCTGCCCTGCAATAGTTCAGTCCTGGTTCAACGGTACTGAAGGTGGTAATGCTCTGGCTGACATTCTAATAGGAAAGTATTCACCGAGCGGTCGTCTGCCGTTCTCATATCCTTTCAAACTTGAGGACAGCCCTGCATATGCTACAGGCAGTTTCCCGCAGACCGATGCTCCCGTCAACCAGGATGTATTTGTATCACTTGTTCAGGAGGACAGCAAGGCTGAGGAGATGCTCAAGGGTGCTACTGGCCGCGGCACAGCGTTGTACAGCGAGGATCTGCTGGTAGGCTACCGTTGGTTCGACACCAAGAACAAGCCTGTTATGTATCCGTTCGGATATGGCTTGGGATACTCCAAGGTTGATTATTATGGCTTTGGATTAGGCGATGGCAAGACTGAGTATAAGGACGGCGAGACCATATATGTTGGATTCACTATGAGGAATACCGGCAAGTATGTGCAGTATGAAGTTCCGCAGGTTTATGTTCACAGGGTTGATTCAAAGGTGGAGTGGCCTTACAAGGAACTTAAGGGATTCAGAAAACTCATTGTTAATCCGGGACGCGAATTACCCGCATTGATAAGCATTCCTGTCGAATCACTTAAGTACTGGGATGAAGCCAAGCACGACTGGGTTCTTGAGCCCGGTAAGATTGAATTGCTGCTTGCCCATGATGCCGGTGATATCGTTGCCCGTTTGGAATGCACTCTCAAATAAGGCACTTACTTATAACAAAAGCGCTCCGCGGTCATTTGCCGTGGAGCGCTTTTGTTATATGGCATATTTCATAACTTGAGCATATAGAAACATGTTGTGGTAAAGAAATTGCGCAGCCAGGGGATTGCGCCAACCCAGCGCCAAAGGATACGCGGTTTCAGGTGGAACTTTGTTTCATAATGCGGATTGATGAAATAGAACAGCCTGTCAAGCACACTAAAGTTCTTGGTCTTTATTACACGTTCAAATTTTTCTATCGGGCACTTGCAACGTTTTATGTCCAGAAGTTCATCAATACGGGATTTGTCTTCCTTAAACAGTCTGAGTATGAATCTGTAAAGGAATGCAGGCAACAGATGAAACCATGGCAGATGTGACAGAAATTTGCTCATACATACCTGTTGATGTCCGCCAAAAGGCATCTGCCAGGCAGGGAATGACATGAACATATAGCCTTGAGGCTTAAGCATTGTCTCGCATTTCAGAATAAATTCATCCTTGTCATAGATGTGCTCAATCACGTCATGGCAGATAATCAGGTCAAAATCATGCTTGAGTTCTTCAAGTTTGAAAACATCCTTGGCAATGAACTCTCCTTGAGCACCTTCTTGGGCAAAGAACTTGGTTGCATCGGATATCTTTTTCCTGTCAAGGTCAACTCCCACAACTATACATCCTTTTTGGGCAAACGGCAACAGGATTCCGCCTTCACCGCAACCTATTTCAAGTATCTTCAATCCTTTCTCAATACTGATAAATTTCTCAATATATGGAAGGAAATATTTTTGTCCGGTTGCTGCCAGTTCATCAAAGTACTGTCGGCGGTTCAATTGTCTGGATTGCATATTCTGGTCTTGTTTTTTCAGATTGTTTGCGAAGGTAGTAAATTTTATTAATTTCGCGCCGAAAACAAACAAAAGATACAGGTATGGCTATCAGGAAAATGGTTCACAAATATGTTGTAAAGAGTTTTGAATGTGACCGCAAGGATACGTTGCGACTGCTTACACTGCTCAATCTTTTTCAGGATATTGCCGATGACAGTGCCAATGAAATAGGCATAGGATACGATTATCTTCGTACAGTAGGTAAGGCTTGGATCCTTATTGCCATGAATGTAGAAATAGACCGCATGCCACACCTGCAGGAGGAGATTACGCTCAAGAGTTGGCCGTCTGATATCTCGGCCCTTTATACCGAACGTGAATTTGAAGTCTGGAGTGCTGACGGTCAGCGTATCATACGCGCCTGCAGCCAGTGGATTGTGATAGATTTTGCATCACGCCGTCCGGTTCATCTCAAGGAGTGGTTGCCGGAGTATGAGCCTATCCATGAAAAAGTCATTCCTGAGAACCGATTCCCTAAACTTGCGGCAGTGGAACGTGATGACTATACGGAACAGTTCCTGGTGCGTTATGATGACATAGACCGGAACAATCACGTCAACAATGCAATTTACCCACTATGGGCGAGTGAGAGCCTGGTACCTGAATTCCGTCTGGACCGCGAGCCTGCAAGTTTGGAGATTAACTTCAAAAAAGAGGGACTCTTTGGTGAAAAGATAAAAGTGCACACTCAGATGGAAGGCGAGACCTCACTGCACAGCGTTCAGGCTGTTGAAGACGGTCGTGAACTTGCCCGGGTACGTTTCAGTTGGAGGTGATATCTTATCCTACATTCCAGGCCAGGCTTTCCTGAACGTTTTCAAAGGATTCAATCTGAACTTTCCGTTTCAGTTTTTGCAGGGCGTTTACGTCTTTGCCGGTAAGTACTTTTGCTGTGAGGGCTTTGCGGAAAGACGACAGGCGGTGAAGATCAGACCCGTACAGGTCATATTTGTTTTCCCAAAGCAGGTGCCGTGCTTTGACGGCTGCGTCAACACCGTATGCACCGGTCAGTGACATAATGCTTAACTGGAATTTCACTCCCATATCCTTGAGCCGGTCATAATCCTTGACAGTCATGTAGATATAACGTTCAGGATGAGCCAAAACAGGGAAGAGACCGCGACTACGTATCTCGTCAAGAGTTTCATACAACCGCATGGGCGGGTTAAAGTATGAAGTCTCTACCAGCAGATGTGTCCCATCGGCCATGGTGAGTAAATCGTCATCATCGAAACGCTCTTCAAATACCGTATCAAGCATATTCTCTGATGCCAGATGCATGACCAAAGGCCCATTATATAAGGCGCACAAATTCTTGAATATCTGGCGCAGATTATGGGTCTGATTGGGATAGTCTTCCATAATATGAGGTGTAAGCCATACCTCATTCACGCCGGCCTCTTCATAGAAGGATAGTGCTGCCAGAGATTTCTCCAGGCTCTTGACGCCGTCATCAACTCCCGGCAGTATGTGGCAATGATAATCCACAGATCCTTTCAGGAAACCGATTTCATCAAGAGAGTAATGACGGGTAAAAGGCCACATAGTTATTATTCTTCAATTGATCCGTAAGTGTGATAACCATAGCCATACTTGCCGTAAGTATAACCGTATTTGTATCCGTAATGGCCGATTCTTTCGATACCATTGAGAATGACACTGATGTTGTTGTAGCGCTTTGAGGTGTAATAATGGTCTAACTGCGGCAGTATGGAACGTTCAGTCAGTCCGGCCATGACCACTAAAATGCATGAATCAACCAAAGGAGCCACTACGTCGGGGTCAGTTACAATCCCGATAGGCGGGCAGTCCAGGAATATGTAGTCGTAATCGGACCTGAGTTCACTCAACATCTCACCAAGGCGTGGCTCGGCCAGCAGTTCGGCAGGGTTGGGCGGCATCATACCTACGGGCATGATATCAAGTTGACTTCCGTCTGCATTGTGGACAATAAGTGACCTGAAATCATCAGTCTTTCCACTCAGATAATCGGCAACGCCTTTCTTGGGTTTGTCCACCAGAAGACTTAGCGTGAGTTTTCTCAAATCAAGGTCTATCACCAGTACGCGGCGATGTTTGATTGCCAAGGCTGCAGACAGGTTGGTGGAAATGAATGTTTTACCTGAATTCACATTGAATGAGGTAATCATGATCACCTGACTTTGGCTGTCTGCCCTGTGCATGAATTCCAGGTTGGTACGTACCACACGGAAAGCCTCGTTTATGACGTCACGGCTATGTTCTTTTACTACTATTTCACGTTTCTTTTCCTCATGGTGGCTCTTTCCGGTAATATAACGGACCCACGCTATTGCCCTTTCATGGAAATGCTTTTTTGCTGAAATTGAGGGGATCTCTCCAAGGAAAGGAACAGAAAGATACTCCAGATCTTTTTTGCCACGAACCGTTGTATTCAGGACTTCCCTTAAATACAGAAATCCGAATGGCATGGCAAGTCCAAGTATTAATGCCGCCAAAAGAATCATTTTCTTGTTGGGGGCGACAGGGTTTGAAGAGCCGCCCGGAGAAGCGACGAGACGGGTTGTGTAGGCAGTAAACGCCTGTGACAGTTCGTTCTCCTCACGTTTCTGGAGCAGGAATATGTAGAGCGCTTCCTTTACTTTCTGCTGGCGTTCGTCCGATAAGATTTCACCGGCCTGGCGTGGTACTGCAATGACTCGCGCATCGGAATTGCGCTGCACCTGCTCGGTAGAACTGATCTGAATATTCAGTGATTTGATATAGTTGTCAAGTGATGTCAGGATGGCCTGTCTAAGTGATGCCATCTGTCCGTCCAGATCTTTAACCAGCAGGTTGTCCTCACTGGAGTTCTCAGCCAGACGGTTGCGCTGGAGCATATCGCTGTTGAACTGGGTAATCAGCGACTGGGTGTTGGCATCGCTGAGTCCTACGTTGGCCGGCAGAAGTGCTCCGGCCGATGCGCCCAAGACATCAGAGCGGAGAAAACGGGCAATTGACAACTGGTTGTTCAGGTCTATCAGCAGTTTCTCGGCTTCGGTGGATAATTGCATATCCTGCGATATTGCGTTGTTGTCAGGAAGTCGGTGCGAACTGCGGAATGAGACAATGGTTCTGTCAACCGAGCCCAACTCCTGCTCAATAATACTGAGACGCTCGTTGATGAATTCATTTGCCGATGTGGAAATGATATTCTTGTCCTTTATCCAGTTCTCGTTATATACGTTGATAATCATCCACAGCACATCGTCGGCTCTTTGGATGATAACATCCTTATATGTGAGGTCAATTACCGTGGTGTTTTTGCCGGAGAGTGATGCCGTCAGACGGCTCATGCAACTGTTGGTTGCGGTCCGATAACCAACACGATTCACAAAAATTGGTTCTGTCAGTTCCAGTTGCTCAAGTTGGTTTGCACGTTCTACCAGAATGCGTCCGGCAGGTGTATCGGCGGTATCTCCATAGGCAACCAGCACCTTTGTTTCTTCATCCTTTACATTATTCCTGATAAAATGAGACAGGATTACATGCAGGGAATCGGCAGGTGATACTGTGAGTGATGCCGGTTCATTGAACTCTACAGAAAGGAAACTGACTTTAATAGGCAGGGAACTGCCATAACGCGGAATACTGTGGAATGTACCTTTTGAACTGTAGTTTACGTCCAGATCCAGGTTGCGCACCACTGACATCATCAGGTCAGGTGACTGGAAATTGACAAGTTCATTGTTCACGTTAACGCGGCTCACGCCGAAACCCAGATCTGAAAAAGATGAGGTGACATCAAGCACTGAGGTGTTTTTCATGTCTTCCTTTATCAGGATGGATGCACTGCGGCTATATACTGGGGTATAATGGAGAACATATAGTATTCCTGCCAACAGGCACACAATTGATGAAAGGACAAACCATTTCCAATGGTCCAGAACAATGGCTAGAATATCACGGAGTGTAAGCCCGCCGTTCTCAGTCTGGGAATCTGTTTGAATGATGTTGGAATTGGGGTAGTTATTTTCCATATATTTTATCTCATCACGCTAATGAGCAGTGTAGTGATTGAAGTGGCCAAAGAACTGATTGATATCCAGAACGATGTGGAACGCACATTGTTGCCGTTGATAGTGGATTCGCGCTGCCGCTTTTCATTTGGTGTCACATATATGACATCGCCCTGTTGTACATAGAATGCAGGCGAAGCATATATCTGTTCAATATCCAGCAGATTGAGCCTGTACAGAATGTCCTGTTTGCCTTCATGACGCACCAGGGCTACGTCTTCTCTCTGTCCGTTTATTGTCAGGTCACCAGCCAGACTCAGCGCGTCGAACAGGGTAAAGATGTCACGGTCAATCTTATAACGTCCAGGTCTGGAAACCTCGCCAAGCACTGAGAATCCCAGGTTCATGAATTCTACAATCACTACCGGGTCCTTGATCTGACGGCTTTCCAGGAGGAGTGCTTTAATGGAGTCTTCGGCCTCTTCACGTGTCAGGCCGGCAACGTGAATCTTGCCCAACACGGGAAAATCAATGTTTCCCTGCGAATCAACCGTATAACCGGATATGCTTTGCGTACTGGCAGTCATATTTCCGCCTGAGCCAGTCAGAGACTGCGATTCAGCCAGACGCTTTCCGTAATACGGAAGGTTGAACATGGATGCCACTTGTGAATTACGGCTATTGACCACAATTGAAATCTGGTCTGTCGGTTGGAGCCGTATGTACTCAACTTTCAGAGGAGACAGTTGCGCTTTGTGGGGTGCTTCCTGAAAATAGACGATGTTGGCCGGTGTGCTGCAGGCTATAAAGAGAGCAACACCGAGTGATAGCAGGAAAGGACGTACAAACCCTAAACAGGTTAATTCAAACTGTTTAATTTTCATTATGAGACACAGTATTTGGAATTGGACTACAGTAAGTTAGGGAAATACTTTAATGTGTTTTCAACTAACAGACTTGTAAACTTTTATTGTGTTTCAAAAATTTTGGCGCAAAATTAGGGAAAATGTGTATTAATAAATCATAATGCACCGTTAATCTTATTTATTCACCCTCAATCTTGCAGCCGGGGAATCCTTCGGCATCGGCGCGGAATTTGGGAGTGCAGAAATAGATCAGTTCAGCGCGGGTAAGGACTGTCTGGTCTGCGTCCATCAGTTCGGCCTCAATAAATGCCACGTTGCGCATCATCTTGGTTATGTGTGCGCGTATGGTGATTTCATCAAGCAGGGTGGAGACCGGTTTGAGATACTCCATATTCATTTTTGATGTTACGCCGTTGGTCTGCAGTTTACGGCATACCACCCAGCCGGCAGTCTCATCTATGAGCAGTGCCTGAATGCCACCGTGCAGAGTGTTCTGCCAACTTTCATAGTCATGTGTGGGCTTGAACTTGGTTACTATATAATCACCGTCCTCATAGAACTCCAAATGAAGTCCGATGGGGTTTGTAGGGCAGCAAACGAAACAGTTATAACCTTCTGTTCCAATCCAAGGATTGATAATTTTCTTCATATTTCTAAATTGTATTTATCGAGCAGATGCAAAAGGGGACAGTCCCCAATTGCATCATTTTGTTTGTCCTGATAGAGAAAACGGCGTATCTTGTGTGTGGCTGTCTTGCTGAAAGGCTCTTTCATGACCTCCACATCCTTGATCTTGAGGAAATGGCTCACTTTTGAATTGACAAACTCCATTACCTCTTTCTTGCGTTTCTCTATATTCTCAAGGAACTTTTCCTGTCCCTCAAGGTTCCAGTCAACGGCACCCTCATTAAACTGCACAAGTGCAACCAACTGACCTGAGCGGCTTATCACGAGTGACTCGTTCACATCGGTTATGTTGTTAATAACGCTCTCAATCTCTTCAGGGTAAATGTTTTCGCCCGATGCGCCTATGATGACGCTTCCGGAACGGCCGTGTATGCAGTATCGGCCTTTCTTGTCAACACTGGCAATATCGCCGGTGCGCATCCAGCCGTCTTCAGTGAAAACGGCTCTTGTGCGTGCATAGTCCTTGTAGTATCCTAACATTACGTTGGGGCCTTTTACCTGCAGTTCGCCTTGCCCGGTTTCAGGGTTGACATCGGCCAGACGTACCTGAACATCAAATGATGCGGTTCCCGTAGTACCTATATGTGTGCGCTTGGGACCGGCATCGCAAATGAGCGGGGCTGTCTCGGTTAGTCCGTAACCTATGGCATACGGGAATTTTATGTTTGCAAGGAACTTTTCAACCTCAACGTCAAGTTTGGATCCGCCAATGCCAAAGAATCGCATTCGTCCGCCAAACTGCTGCTTTACTTTTTTGCCCACAAGGAAGTAGAGTATGCGCGGAAAATGTTTCTTGAGGTAGCGCAGATATTTGCTTGAGGCTATTGTGGGGAATATTTTGCCGCGTATCACCTTTTCAATGATCAGTGGTACTGAGAGCATTGTAGTGGGACGTATCCTCTTGAGCGCGTCGGCCAGAATAGTGGGCGTGGGCGGTTTCTGTATGTAATAGACCGATGCGCCCGTTGAGAATGGGTAGAGCATTCCGATGCTCATCTCATACGTATGGGCAAGCGGCAGGATAGACAGGAATACGTCCTTGCGGTAAACCTTGTGCGCATGCCAGGCCTCAAGAATGTTTGCACAGAAATTACGGTGGCTCAGCATCACGCCTTTTGCATTGCCTGTTGTGCCCGATGTGTAAATGATGGCGGCTATGTCCATTGGCTCGGGCAGTTTGCCGCGGCCGTCACAGGTGTAGCGGTCATCTTCGGCTTTGATGAACTCAAGTGTGCTTATGTCAATGACCAGATGAAGATGGTTCAGTGTCTCCCGGTTTATTTTGGGCAGTTGCTTGCGTGAAACGAATATCGCCTTGGCGTCAGAGTGGGAGAGTATATTCTCCACCTCATTGGGCGATAACTCCGGCAACATAGGCACTGCAATGCGGCCGCTGGCTGTGATTGCAAAAAAGGCAACAGCCCAGTTGGGCATGTTCTCAGACAGTATGGCAATCTTGTCATCGGCACTGATTCCGAATGTGGAGAGTATGCCTGACAACTGGTCGCATTTGTCCTTGAACTGAGCGTACGTATAACGGCATCCGCCGTCAACGTAGTCTGACACCATGCGGTTCCGGTTGACTGAAGCCGAGTACTCAAGTACATCGGCCAGAGTGCTGAATCTGTGTCTCATTAATGCGTAAGGTATTTTTCAGGGTGACGTCCGGTCAGGTTCATTTGCTCGTATATCTCTTGTATGCGGCGGGTATCGGCTGCGGCGTCATCGGTAAGTTCAAATTTCTGATCCACTGCAATTTTCTTGCGTCCCCAGTCAAAGTAGCACAGGTAAACGGGAATGTTTGCTGCAGTTGCTATGAAATGATAACCGGTTTTCCAACGGCTCACGGGTTTGCGTGTTCCCTCAGGGGCTATGGCCAGATGCATAATCTCCTGTTTCTCCATCTCTTTGAGGACTGAACGCACTACGGTGGTGGGGTGTTTGCGGTCAACGGGAATGCCGCCTATGGCACGTAATATCCAACCTAGCGGCGGAAAGAACAGGCTGCCTTTGACCATGCATGAGGTCTTGCCTCCAATTGACATGTAGAACAGGTAAGCCACTACAAAGTCAAGCATCGATGTGTGGGGAACACCCAGAAGTATACACTTGGGTTCAGGGGGCAGAAACGGGCTTGTCTTCCATCCCCAAACTTTCAATATCCATCCGCAGAATTTACGCCACATATAGTCTCTTTTAAATTCGGGCGCAAATGTACGCATTAGGGACGGTTCCTTCTGCGTACATTATATATATGTGGTGAAGTCACCTCATTTTGTGGTGAAACGCTGAATGGAAAGGCGTTTTTTGCAGTCAGTAGCCGGACTGACAGTCCAAAGCAAAAAGAGCCTTCTCATTTAGTCTTATAGACGTATTTGTTTTATCTTTGCAGTCGTTTAAAATAAAAACTAATGACAAAGAGTTACGAGGAGATTAATGAGAAGATCCGCAAGGGTAAGGCGGTGGTTCTGACGGCCGAGGAGGTATCGGAAATGGCCAAGACAATGAAGCCCAAGGAGATTCTTGATAAGGTTGATGTGGTTACTACCGCTACGTTCGGTGCTATGTGCTCAAGCGGCGCGTTCCTGAATTTCGGTCACGCCAATCCGCCTATCCGCATGGAGAGGATAGAGATAAACGGAGTGCCAGTAAGCGGCGGTCTGGCTGCTGTGGATACATTTGTGGGAGCGACCGATTGCAATCCGCAGAACCCCACATACGGCGGCGCACACATAATCCAGGAACTTATTGACGGCAAGGAACTGACTCTTGAGGCATGGGGTAAGGGCACAGACTGCTACCCCCGTAAGCATATCAAGACCCAGATAAGCCTTAAGACCATCAATGAGGCCATCCTGATGAATCCCCGTAACGCATATCAGAACTATAATGTGGCTGTAAACTCTACAGACCGCACATTATATACATATATGGGTACTCTGCTGCCACGCATGAAGAATGCTTCATACAGCTCAGCAGGTGAACTCTCACCGCTTCTCAATGACCCGGAATGCCGTACCATAGGTCTTGGAACACGCATATTCCTTTGCGGCACACAGGGTTATGTTGTATGGAACGGTACTCAGTTCAACTGCTCAAAGCCGTTAAATGATTACGGCGTTCCGATGGGCAATGCCCGTACATTGGCGCTGATGGGTGAGATGCGTGAGATGTCAAGCGAGTTCCTGCGCGGAGCCTATTTTGAGAAATACGGTGTTACAATGTACGTTGGTGTGGGTGTACCCATTCCGCTGCTGGATGAGGACCTGGCACACCGTGTGAGCATACGTAACAGTCAGATTGATACATTTATAGAGGATTACGGTCAGAAGGGTGATCTGATAGGCAAGGTCAATTATGAGCAGTTGCGCTCAGGTGAGATTGAGTTTATGGGCAAGAAGATACATACCGCACCGCTCTCAAGCCTCTACAAGGCACGCAAGATTGCCGCTATTCTTAAGGACTGGATTGAGAAAGGCCAGTTTGAACTGACCGCTCCCGTACGCCCCATGCCTACAGGTACATCGCTGCAGGGATTAAAAGAAGTTGAACCGTCTAAATAAAATACGCTATGACAAAGAAAGTAGTTATAACATTTTCGGACGGTTCAGCAAGTCGTCCTCTTATATATGAGCTGATCAAGAAGTTTGACATCATGGTAAGCATCATCAAGGCCGATATCGACGGTGGTCGCAACGGTAAACTGGTGCTTGAGTTGGACTCGGATTCCGAGCATATACGCCAGGCCATTGATTTCATGCAGACGAGTGGGGTGGACGTTACTCCCCTTGAAAAGAAGATCAGTTATGATGACTCAAAGTGCGTGAGTTGCGGTGCGTGCACATCGGCATGTCCATCAGGTGCATTGTCAATTGGCGCTCCTGATTGGAAACTGCGTTTCCAGCCCGATAAGTGCGTGGTCTGCAAACTCTGCATCACGGCTTGTCCGCTTAAACTTTTTCATATTGAGTTCGCTGATTAGCAGGTTTTTATGGAATACAAGGAACGCAGTTACCGCAGCCGTTTTTCAAATGATGAAAGACGCTGGTTCTGCGTAAAGTTCCTTGAATCAGATTTATGGATAGGGGTCGATAACGGCTCCTATTCAGCATCTATGGAGGCCGATGTTTATGCTATGCTGGTAGAATTGCGCCGCTCAATGGATGCATATCTGCTTATGGATCCAGCCTACAAGACGGCACTTACACCGTATGATGCAGGTTTAGAGGCTCCGGCAATACTGAAAGAGATGTCAAAGGTGAGCCACAAGACCGGAATAGGGCCCATGAGTGCTGTGGCCGGTGCTGTGGCTCTGCGCGTGGCCAATTTCATTAAGCAGCAGTATGGCGTTAAGGAAGTCATCGTCGAGAACGGTGGCGATATTTATGCTGAGGCACACTCAGATATGGATATCGCAGTATTTGCCGGGCAGTCACCGCTATCTGAAAAGATAGGCCTTCACATACCCGCAGCAGATTTCCCGCTTGGAATCTGTACCTCAAGCGGCACGGTAGGTCCGTCATTAAGCTTGGGCCGGGCCGATGCCGTAATGATAGTATGCCGTGACGTCCTCCTGGCCGACAGTTACGCCACCGCAATGGCTAACCGCATCCGCACCGTTAATGACCTGCAGCCAGTTATTGACCGCATCCAAAACAATCCTGACATCCTTGGATCAATAGCCGTCAAGGATGACCGCCTGGCCATCTGCGGCCAGTTTGAGCTCCGCCTCTTCAAATAAATCATCATTGTTTCCCATTTGCAGAAGCAGAACTGTCAGTTTGGGGAGCATTCAGTGACTTGGCGTTAAGCGCAAGACCTTGAGAGAATCCCGTTAAAAACGGCACTGTTCGAGGAACGTTCGACCCCGTAGGGGGCGATAAGGACGAGTTTGCCGTTTAGGGTCCGGAAAGGTCTTGCGTAGCCAAGGAGCGTCTGCTCCCCAGACTGACAGCTCTGCGTTGTTTCCGATACCGATACCCAAAAAATCTTGTGCATCTTGAAAGAGCAGAGCATTTATCAATATTATTATTTACTTTTGCGGAGAGAATACTAACAATACTACCAAATATGATTTTCAAAAGATTTTTTATGGTATTGAGCGCTATGGCGCTTGGTTTGACATCGGCTTTTGCAGCCGACAACAAGGGTATATCATTTAATGAGTTAAGCCCGGAGAGATTTACACTTATTGAGAACGGCAAGCCCGTACAGATTCTGGCCGATGAGGCAGATAAGACCGGTGTTCAGATTGCGCTCAAGGCTTTGCAGAAGGACTTTAAGGCTGTAGCAGGGCAGGAGGCTCAGGTGATTTATGAGCCGGGACAAGGTAAACCCGTGATTGTGGGTACGATGGACAGCAAGTACATTTCCCAAATAATCAAGGCTAAGAAGATTAACAAGAAAGACTTGCAGGGCAAGCGTGAAAAGTATATCATGACCGTTGTTGCCAACCCAATCAAGGGTATTGATGAGGCTCTGGTGATTGCCGGAAGCGATATGCGCGGTACAATATATGGTATATATGAACTTTCCGAGCAGATTGGCGTTTCTCCTTGGTACTATTGGGCAGATGTTCCAATTGAGCCTCAGAAGAATATTTCACTTGCCAAAGGTACATACACCGCAGGTGAGCCCGCAGTAACCTACCGCGGCATATTCCTGAACGATGAGGATCCGTGTCTTACCACATGGGTAAGAAATACGTTCGGTACACAGCGCGGCGGCCATGAGTTCTATGCATGCTGCTTTGAACTGCTTCTGAGACTTCGTGCCAACTTTATGTGGCCAGCCATGTGGGGTTGGGCATTCTATGCCGATGATCCCGAGAACATTAAGACCGCCAATGACATGGGCATCATTATGGGCACCAGCCATCATGAGCCTATGGCACGCAACCATCAGGAATGGGCCCGTAACCCGCGTGCATATGGCGGTCAGTGGGATTACACCACTAACAAAGAGGAACTTCAGCGTTTCTTCCGCGAGGGTATGGAGCGCGCCAAGGATACCGAGGATCTGATTACCATCGGTATGCGTGGTGACGGTGATGCAGAGCTGCGCGGAAGCGACGAGGACAATATGAAGATGCTTGAAGGCCTGTTCGCAGACCAGCGTCAGATTATAAAGGAGGTTACAGGCAAACCAGCTGAACAGCGCCCGCAGGTATGGGCTCTCTACAAAGAGGTTCAGACCTATTACAACAAGGGTCTGCGCGTACCTGATGACGTTATCATCCTTTTGTCAGATGACAACTGGGGTGATATCCGTCGTCTGCCCAATGAGCAGGAGCGCAAGCGCAAAGGCGGCTGGGGTATGTACTACCACGTTGACTACGTAGGTGCTCCGCGTAACTCCAAGTGGCTCAATATCACTCCGATACAGCACCTGTGGGAGCAGATGCAGCTTACCTATGATTACGGTGTAGATAAGATCTGGGTTCTGAACGTAGGTGACCTCAAACCTATGGAATATCCTATCACTCTGTTCCTGGATATGGCCTGGAACCCCACATCATTCACAGTTGACAACCTGCTGGATCATACATATGAGTTCTGCAAGGAGTTCTTCGGTGAGGAGGAGGCTCAGGAGGCTGCACGCATACTGAACCTGTGCTGCAAGTATAACGGCCGCATAAGTGCCGAGATGCTTGATGCCCGTCAGTATTACACACTTGAGACCGGTGAATTTGAACAGGTATGCGATGATTACGCACGTCTGGAGGCTGAGGCTCTGCGTCAGTATCTTAAACTTGATCCCAAGTATCGCGATGCATATCAGCAGATTATCCTGTTCCCCGTACAGGCTATGGGCAACATATACGATATGTACTACAGCCAGGCCATGAACCAGAAGCTGGTCCGCAACAATGATCCTGCAGCCAACTACTGGGCAGAGCGTTGCGAGCGTGACTTTAAGCGCGATGCCGAACTGTGCGCATATTATAACAAGGAGATGGCCGGCGGCAAGTGGAACGGTATGATGATCCAGAAGCACATAGGCTACACCTCATGGAATGACAACTTCCGTGCCGATACCCAGCCTCGCGTAAGCCGCGTTGAGGTAGGAGAGAAGAACGGTGGATACGTATTCACTCAGAAGAATGGTGTGGTTGCAATGGAGGCAGAGCATTTCTATAGTCAGAATGCTGTAACAACAGGATCAGCCAAGTGGACCACCATTCCCTATATGGGCCGTACTCTCTCAGGTGTTGCTCTGATGCCTTACAGCCAGCCTACCGATGGCGCCAGCATGTCCTATAAGTTCAATCTGACAGAGGATGTGGAGAATCTTTCAGCCGTAATTGCCGTAAACGCAACGCTTACATTCTATCGTCTTGAGGGACACCGTTATATGGTAAGCCTTGATGGTGGTGATGAGATTGAGGTGGTATTCAACGAGCGTCTCAATGAGGACCAGCGCAATATCTACTCAGTATATTATCCCACAGTGGCAACCCGCGTCAAGGATGACCGCGTACAATTGGGCAAGGCTGCCAAGGGTGAGCATACTCTTACCATACGTCCAATCGAGCCCGGTACAGTATTCGAGAAAGTTGTGATCGATGCCGGCGGCTACATAAAGAGCTATCTCTTCATGTCTGAAAGCCCGTATGTACGAATTGAGGATTGACAATTATAAAAAGCTGGCTATACGCACGAAAACTTGAAGGATATGGTCTCAGGAACCATGGCCGCCCGTGGGCTTGTGAACCGACGAACGAAGAGAGAGTAGAGGAAACTTGTTTACTCTACCGAACGAGGAGGAGGTCAAGAGCGAAGCTCTTAACGGGAGGGGCCCAAACGAAGTTTGGGAGGGATAGCGCGAAGCGCGTAGTTCAGGAGACTATATCCTTCAAGTTTTCCGTTCTAATAAAAGAAAAGCGCCCAAGAATAACCTTGGACGCTTGTTTTATTTTGAATTAAAATCCTATACTAACCGTGAGACCCCATGCTGGAGAATTATTGTTGGGCAGGAATACCGTAGGTTCAAACTCAAACTGAAGCATTTTAGCAGCCTGTTTCAGTTCAAGTTCATGATTATAGGTATCACACACGTTATCCAGCCCCTTTTTTGCTTTTGCTTTATTAATACGCCCCAAACTGTAGAATGTCAGAGTAGGGACAGCCAAAGCTCCTGAGATAATATATAGTTTCTTTGACAACTCAGGGTCATCTTCTGATTTATGCGTTGCTGCAATTAATGTGAGAATTGCAGTAGGAAGTGCTAATAAGACACCAACAGTTTCCTGTTTGTCACCCTTTAAGAACAGTTTATGCGCAGACTCGTATTTCAGGAACAGAACAGAATCCATTATCTGCTTTAAATCATCATCTCTGATAATATTACCGGCTCCCCGGCCTTCGTCAAACGTAATACTGCCGCTTAATCTTACTAATGCGGTGCTGTCATTCACCGATGAGAAATTGCCCCATCCGCCGCCAAAGTTTCCTCCACGGCCTCCACCGCCTTGGAATTGTCCACCTCCACGGCCGCCTCCGCCTTGGAATCCGCCACCGCCACCACGGGCGCCTCCACCACCGCCGAAGCCTCCGCCTCCTCCGCCGAAGCCACCTCCGCCGCCAAAGCCTCCGCCGCCTCCGCCTCCACCGGGCTGAGCAACTGCAGCGATTGACAACATGGCGACTATCAGTACAGAGAAAATCTTTTTAATATTGCACATAGCGGTAATGAATCAAAGGATTTATACTTTGATTATTTAATTTTAAAATGGTTTAATTTACAGTAGGGTTACTTCCAGTTCCTGTCCAGGAATGATATACGGTCTGCAAACCATTTTTTGAGTGTGGCAATTTCCTCATCATAACTTGATACGCGATATGCTGAGAACATTCCGGCACCACCGCCGCCAAAGCCGCCCATGCCGCCTCCGAATCCGGCACCGGGAAAGCCTCCACCAATTCCGCCGTTACGCTGACCATCCTGCCGGTTTGTGTTTTTGGGTACCAGCAGATCAGAGTATTTGGCATACTGACGTGTCTGTGCTTCCTTAAGAACGGCAGCGTGCTCATCAATGAATCGGTTAATGTTGTCATCGCTTAGGTATCCTTTGCGCAGTTCTTTCCATCGTGCCTTGATTTTTGCCACGAAGGCAGGATCTTCCATGAGACGTTTGAACATGGCGGGGGTGGGGTTGGTCTCACCACCTTCATATACCCATGCGTCAATCTTGTTGGCATTTGCAAAATTGCAGTTACCGTATGCCAAGTTGTAGTCCCAGACTGTTCCTGCGTGGAGTTTACCGCCTGTGCCGTCGTCATTCTGCTTGGTCTTGTAGAAATAGGTACTGCGTTTGAGTCCGTCGGCATTGAGGCTCAATTCGGTGTGTATCATGTAATCCACGAATGACTCGACGTCTATGTATTTTGCGTACCCTTCATTGGGATCGGCGAATTTATCACTCTGGATGACCTTTTCAGTGGTTTTGATGTAGTCGCTGATATACTTCTCCTGCTCTGGGGCGAGTTTATCGGACTTGGGGTAGAAATAGGTCCACGTAACTGTGGCGCGTCCGCCCATACCTCCTCCGAAGCCTCCCATACCTCCGAATCCGCCCATTCCGCCAGATGTAATGATTCCGGGAACATCGGACTGGAAGGACTTTTCACCCTCATCAGGCGGATCGATGCGTACAATGTAGCCGCCTGTCAGGTCCCGGCCTTCAATATCGTTCTTTTTGAGTTTTGCTATGTTAAGGCGGTTTTCTGCACGCTTGATTTTTTCGCAGAGAATGTACACGCCGATGTATCTGCCGTTCATAACCACCTCGCAATAGCGGGTGCGGGGAGCCCAATGGCCCATGTTGTTCCACATATCAAAGGCAAATACGTCACGCATCATTGATATGTCATTGTACGGGGCCAGAAGAACCCAGTCATTATCGGCCGGCATACCGAGCAACTCAACATTATTTGCCTTTCCTTGATCTGTTACAGTCTCAAAAGTAAAGCGTTTCTGGTCAAAAAACAGTGATGAGTTACCGCGCAGTTTGATCTGTATTTTTCCGTCATATCCGTTAGCCTTGTCTGTCACTTTATTGCGTTTGGAGCCATTGTCTATGATTTTCATTGTGGCGTCAGTCTTTTCACGGTTGGTCAGTGTCTTGTTTTCAGTCTGAATTATGACGATAGGCAGGTTTGATGAAGTGAACTCAACATCGTTGCCCGATGTAGTGGGGTCATACTCGGTTCCCATCATGAAACCGCCTGGGAATCCTCCACCGGGACCACCTGGAAAACCACCGGGCATCTGACCACCCTCCTGCTGCGTATCAAAAGGAAAACGTCCTCCGAAACCGCCCGGGAATCCTCCTCCAAATCCGCCTCCGCCCGGAAATCCGCCACCCGGGAACTGTGCATAGGAAACAGCCGAATACAGTGCTGCAGATATTATTGATAACAAAAATTTTGCCTTCATATCGTTATTCAGTTTACTACTAGAATAGCGATACAAAGGCAAAAAGTTAAATCAAAATCTAATAGGGAATGTCCCTTGATACTATCTCTCGAATAACTTGAGGTCTATGCAGTCACCCATCTGAACATAGCCTTCAGCATTTGGGTGAAGATAGTCGTTTTCAAACAGATATTTTGGATTGAGCTGAGCGGGGTCATCGGGATTACCCATGGCGGCATCAAAATCTATCACCCCGTCAAAATAACCGCTGCTGCGAATCCACTGGTTGAGTTGCTGACGTCCGGCCTCATGGTTGTCACTGTAATAGTTGTTGCCTTTGAACTGCATTACAGGAGCACCATACACATAAATGCCGCGCTCATGTGCCTCACTTATAATCTGTTTGTAAACCTCAATTATCTGTTTTGCTTTCTCAACAGCATCACCGCGTCCGCCAAGGTCATTGACTCCTTCAAACAGAATTATATACCTTACGCCTTCCTGCTGGAACAGGTCACGAGGATAACGGCTCTTGCCGGTCGGTCCAAGGCCGCCGTTCAGTATGCAGTTGCCGCCCAGACCCATATTCAGGACTGATACACGTTTGGTCTTCTTGTTTGCCAGCAGACGGCGTGAAAGGTTGTCAGTCCAGCGGTTCTGCTCATTTGTGGTTGAGCCGCGGCCATCAGTGATGGAGTTACCCAATACCACAACGGCGCGTGCTTTCTTTTCAGCCTTTATTTCAATGGCGTTGATTATGTACCAATGAGCGGTCTTGACAGCATTTGTAAAATCAGATCCCTGCCCCTCAATGAGATATGAGTCCGTGCGTGATCCTGGATGACCTGTAACACTTGTTGATGATGCCTCACCGAGATGCATGGTGATTGCAACATTCTCACGTGTGCCCATAGGGAACTTTACAGGGTCTGATGTTACCAATTGTCCGGGTTGTATGGTTACAGACTTGCTGCCGTTGAAAGTAAGGCTCACCTGAGAACCTTCAATAATGTCACTGCTGCTGCCTGCTGTGGCTGCACGGGCTATTTCGGCTGCATTGATGGTTACAGGACCTTGGCTGAATTCATTTGAAAATTTTACTCTGACCTCTTTGCCGCTGATAGATGTCTGTACAATCTGGCGTATGGAGTTGTTTCCAAGCCCCGGGGCAGGGGGGCAGTTATGCGGCTCCACCACCTGCTCTGCGGTGGCCCAGGTTGCTACCCAATGTTTGGCGGCGTTGGCCGTACTGATTGTCAGAAATGACAGGATTGCAGTAATCAATGCACTTTTAATTCTCATAATTGTATGGTTTTGATATTAATGAACAAATCAATACCCAAAGGTACGCAAAAAAGCGTCTTATCGTAATCAAAACGGTAATTTGTATTTGGATTTGTTCTGCTCATTAAAGTTTAACCTGAATTTGCTGCAGGAGATAGAATGTTTCATGTGTTTCATAGATTAAGAATTGTTCCATTGCATGCATTAATTATGGAACATTTGGAAATATTGAAGTATCTTTGCCTAAATACTACCTAATTATTGTAATATGCGTAAACTGATAATTGCACTGTTTGCCGGAATATGTTCCACCATTGCTTTGAATGCCCAGCGAACTTACCGTTTTTCTATCGGACAACTCTCTGACAACCGTTTCCATGCAATATGTGAGGATATGTCAGGTTTTATCTGGATAGGTACTGAAAACGGACTGAACCGGTACGACGGATATCATTTCTATCACTTTTACCATGATGACAATGATTCTCTTTCATTGATGAGCAATTATATCAGGAGTCTTTATACTGACAGAGATGGAACATTGTGGCTTGGTACTAACCGTGGTGTTCAATATCTTAAACCCAGTGAAAAGAGTTTTTACACTATCCCGTTTCCCGGAGGCAGGACTCCGTATATCCAGAAAATACTCCAGTTTGAAGACGGCAGGATATGGATAGCAACCCAGGGAAACGGTGTATATTGGGTTGATCCCAATAATCCGTCAGAAATCAACAGTGTGGTCAGTATCAATACCTATTCTGATGCTCAACGCGGTTTCAGAACTTTACTTGAAGATCAGGAAGGTACCGTATGGCTTGGAACTCCATCGGGCGTATTGCTTTATGATCCCAAGACTGATAAGATATCGGAGTTCAGAAGGGATATGATAGACCGTGACATAACCGGAATCAACATGGATTCCAACGGCAATGTGTATATAACCACAAATAACCATCTGTTTATGTGGAACTCATCCCGGCGCACCCTTGTCAGGTTGACTCCCGATGAAGGCGTTTGGGAAATAACACATTCATTCATGGATAAGGAAGGTCTTAAGATATCTCTGCGCGGTAAAGGACTGCTCGCCCTTAATGAAGGTGACAGGAAACTGGAAAAGGTTGAACTGAAACCGTTTGACCGCAGTCTTGAAAAACTGGATGTCAGTGCATATTACAAAGACAAGGCCGGAAATACATGGATAGGCTGTTTCCTTTCTGATTTTATTCTGGCTACAAAAGACAGGAACGAGTTTGATTATTGGCTATTCTCTGACTATCAGGAAGATGTGTCGGGAACTGTAACCGCAATGGTTAATGATACTGAAGGAAGACTCTGGATAGGATATAACAATAAGAGTCTGACATGTATGTCAAGTTATGGCAGCGTACTTCATGAAGGCAAGGGTTCTGAATTTATAAGTTGTCTGTTCCGTGACAGCCATGATAAGATCTGGGCCGGATATCCAAGCGGCGGATTGGCATTATTGAACACAAAGACAGGTAAACTTAAGACAGTTCTGACCAACAACAATTCAAACGTATCCTCCATAGCCGAGGATATGCAGGGCAGGATATATTTCTCTGAACTGGGTGACGGATTCAGCCGTTTTGACCCGGCGGATCTGAAAGTTGAACTCTACAGTGATTTTGCCCAGAGCGGAAAAGACGGTCAATGGCTGACCAACGATTGGATTCATATCCTGGTTATTGACAGTTGGAACAGACTTTGGATTGGACATGATAACGGTGCAGACTGTTTTGATATAGACCACAGCACATTCATAAATAACAGTAAATTGTCGGCGGCTATGGGTACGTCCAGTTGTACCTGTATTCTTGAAGAGAAAGAGGGAGTGATGTTATTCGGCACTACAAAAGGCATCATTGTCTTCAATACCACAAATGGCCAGATTTTCCTGCTCAATACCACCAACGGACTCTCAAATGACGATATCAGGGGTATGACAAAAGACTCAGAAGGTTTTATCTGGGTATCAACAGCAGGAGGTCTGAACCGTATTGATCCTGAAAATTATGAGGTAAGCCGTTTCTATACTGAGGAAAAGGCATTTAACCGCGTTGCTTCATACTCCGCATTTGATGAAAGGGTGTATTTTGGCAGTAATGCCGGTATTACAGCATTCAGTCCTGACAGGATAACCACCGGATCAAGAGTGAACAAGGTTGTAATGACCGGATTCTATCTTAATGGTGAACGAATTACTTATGAATCCCTATCAGGCGGGAAACGCATATCAAACAAGCCTCTCAGCATATCAGATCAGTTCAGGTTGGCATATAGGGACAATTCATTTACTTTGGAATTCAGCACTCTCAATTATGGTGAGGAGATGAATCTCATTTATGAATATACAATGAGTCCTGACAGAAAGGAATGGACAAGCAACCCTGCAGGAGTTAACAGATTCACTTTTTCAAGACTCGGATTTGGCCGATATAACCTGTCTGTAAGAGCCAGACTTAATGATATCGTCTCAGAATCAAAGACATACATCATAAAGATTGAAGCGCCATGGTATGCCTCATCATTGGCTGTCTGCATATATCTGGTCTTGTTGGCAGCTATTCTTATGGTGATTTTCCATCTGCGTCGCAGATCGCGCAAAAGAGAGGTTGATGAGGCTAAATTCCAGTCATTTATTAATGTTGCCCATGAGATTTGCGCACCTATGACAATGGTTATTTCACCGCTTGAGGATATGCTCAGGGATGAGAATACTCCCTCTGAAATTATGCCCAGTCTGCGTCAGATGCACAAGAGTTCCACCAGAATACTTTCACTTATCAATCAGTTGCTGGATTTGCGTAAGTATGATGAGGGACAAATGCAACTTCATTTTGCTGAGACAGATCTGATTAATTTCCTGATGGGTCCGTTTGAGTTATACACGCAGACTGCCGAGAAACGCAACATAAATTTCCGTTTCAACCATCCCATGGTGGAGCAACCTGTGTGGATTGACCGTGACAGCATTGACAAGGTAATGATGAACCTGTTGTCAAATGCCTTTAAATATACTCATGATGACGGTTCTATTGAGATAAACGTTGAGGTCGGCACTGATGATCATGAGACAGGTCCGCTTCATAATTATGTAGAGGTATCTGTTTCTGATACAGGAATAGGCCTGGATAAGGATGATGTGAACAGGATTTTCCAACGTTTTTATCGTGCCGACAATGAGGTTACTACTGTTACTATGGGTATGGGCATCGGCTTGAACTATAGCCAGATACTTATAAAATTGCATCAGGGGACAATAAAGGCAAGCAACCGTATGGATGGGCAAAGCGGCAGCGTATTCTCTTTCCGTCTGCCGTTGGGCAACAGTCATATTCCGCAGGATGAGTTGGTTGATTCAAGCCAGATTACACGTCAGCAGTTGGAGCGCAACAGGACGAGTCTGGATTTTGATGAACCGATGGACTCAAATCAGACCAAGGGTACAATAAAGGTTCTTGTTGTAGATGATGATGATTCAATGCTTGATTATCTGTCAGACAGTCTGAAACACAATTATAAGGTTATTACCGCACGTAACGGTAAAGAGGGACTTAAACTTGCCGTATCACAAATGCCTGATCTTATAATAACAGATGTCGTCATGCCTGAGATGGACGGTATCCAACTTGTTAAGGCATTAAAAGGTAACTCACTGGTAAGCCATATACCCGTTATAATGCTTTCAGGAAAGAACAAACTTCAGGACCGTATGCTAGGTTTTGATAACGGAGCAGACAGTTATCTGCCCAAACCTTTCTATATCAGTGAATTGAAGTCGGTTATGTCAAATCTTATAAACAATCGTCTGATTGTTAAGGGCAAGTATTCCGGTCAACAGGAACAGACAGAGAAAGTTACTCCTGTGAACTTTGAATCAAGTGACGAGTTGTTTATGAAACGTCTGATGAAGATAGTCAACGAGAACATTTCAAACAGTGAATTCAATATTACGCAACTTGTTGATGAGGTGGGGATGAGCCGTACCCAGTTGCATCGTAAGCTTAAGGAACTGACCGGTTTCTCTGCTTCAAGGTTCTTGCAGAATATACGTATGCAACAGGCCATGAAACTGCTTAAGGAAAAGCGTGTAAATGTGTCTCAGATAGCGTATAGCGTAGGATTCTCATCACAGACTCATTTCTCTACCACATTCAAGCAGTACTACGGAGTCAGTCCTACTGAATTCATTAAGCAATTCGAATCTGAAGAATCCAAATAAAAACTCTCGCAGAAAGCGCAGAAAACGCAGAAATTAAACGCACCGGATGGAATTCTGCGCTTTCTGCGCTTTCTGCGCTTTCTGCGAGCGATTACTCTAGGGAGTGGAGGAGTGTGATTTCCTCTGCCCAGAGGGACTCGTCGGGAGTTTCCAGGATAAAGGGTATGTCATTGAGATTCTGGTCCTTCATGATTTTCTTGAAGAAATCCAGCCCCAAGAAACCTTTGCCGATAGAGTCATGACGGTCCACACGTGAGCCCAATTCTTTTTTGCTGTCGTTGAGGTGTATGGCACGTAGGTAATTCATACCGATTTCATTGTCAAACTCCTCCCAGACGCTCTCATAAGCGTTCTTGAGGTCATATCCTGCGGTATAGGTATGGCAAGTGTCAATGCATACCCCTACACGTGACTTATCGTTCACACCATCTATTATGCGCTTTATCTGCCAGAATGCGAATCCAATGTTTGAACCTTGTCCTGCGGTGTTCTCAATCACTGCAGTAACCCCTTTGGTCTTGTCAAGAGTCAGATTAATGCTTTCGGCTATACGGTCCATACATTCCTCTGACGTAATCTGCTTCAGATGGCTGCCGGGATGGAAGTTCAGCATGGTGAGTCCCAGTTGCTCGCAACGTTGCATCTCCTCAAGGAATGAACCACGTGATTTCTCCAAGCCTTCTGCATCGGGGCTACCCAGATTAATCAGGTAACTGTCATGGGGAAGTATATATTTCGCCTCTATTCCGGACTTTAAGACCTCTGCCTTAAACTTCTCAATTTCAGCCTGTTGTAATGGTGTGCTAAACCACTGACGCTGGTTTTTTGTAAACAGTGCAAATGCCGTAGCACCAACTGCCATAGCATTAATAGGAGCATTGAAAACGCCCCCTGATGCCGATACGTGTGGACCAATCTTTTTCATATTTTCAATTAAATGATAAACTCACCTAAGTGAGCCGAGGAAAAAAGGGGTATCGGTCTTGGAAACCATGGCCGCCCGTGGGCTTGTGAACCGACGAATGAAGAGAGAGTAGAGGAAGTTTGCTTACTCTACCTAACGAGGAGGAGGTCAAGAGCGAAGCTCTTAACGGGAGGGGCCTTTTTTCCAATGTTTTAAATATTATTTCTTATCCTATATCTACAACAGTAATACCGTGTCCACCAAACTGGATATGCTCGTCATGATAATCCTTGACGGCAGGTACTGTGTGCAGATACTGACGGATCAGGTTGCGCAGTATGCCGTTACCTGTGCCGTGGAGTATGCGCACGCGGCTCATTCCAATCAGGGTGGCATCATCAATAAAGTGCATTACAGTCTGGAGGGCCTCATCTCCGCGCATACCGCGAACATCAATATCCGGTTTGAATGCAAGTTTACGGTTGTATATGTCATCATGAGTCTGCTTGCTCATGTATGTGGCGGTGCGTACATCCTGCACCTTTACTGCCTCAGCAGGCTCCAAGCGGTTTGCTTTTACTATGCTGGTTATATGGCCGAATGCAACGGTTATGTCATTCTTGTTGACCGATATTACCTCGCCGACCTGAGTTTGACCTGAAAGACGGACAGTGTCACCGACTTTGAATGAACTTTGGCTGTTGGCTGTTGGCTGTTGGCTGCCATGCGGTGCGTGATTACCATCTGATGCGTTAACCGGGGAGAGATGTTGGGGACGGAGGGCCTTATCACGTTTGCGCTGCTCGCGGCGCTCCTGGCTCTGGCGGATGCGCTCCATCTTGCGTTGGATTTTGAGTTCCTCCTCGCTATTCTGGCGGTCATCAAGTGTATCCTTGAATTCTGTCAGTTCCTGACGTGCCAGACGAGTCAGTTCCTTATCGGCCTGAGCCTCCTTTATGGTACGTATAGTGTTCTCAATCATGGCGTTCGAGTCCTGGATAAGCTGATCTGCCTTCTCCTTGGCTTCACGTATGATTGATTTACGTTCTTTCTGGAGTGATTCCAGTTCCTGACGGTGCTGTTCTATCTGCTGGTCAAGTTGTTTCTCCAGTTGATGCACGTTCTGGCGCTTGTTCTCCCAGTAACGTTTGTCACGCACAATGTCCTGCAGATACTTATCGGCGTTCACATAGTCACGGCCTACAATTTGGGTGGCATCCTCAATGACATCTTCAGGCAAGCCTATCTTGCGGGCTATCTCAACGGCAAATGAACTGCCGGGATTGCCTATCTGCAGAATATAGAGAGGCTGCATCAGATGGCGGTCATAGAGCATTGCTCCGTTACGTATGCCCTCGTTGCCATCGGCAAAATGTTTAAGGTTCTGATAATGTGTGGTTATAATACCGAATACGCGGTTACGGTTGAAACGTGAAAGCACGGCCTCGGCAATAGCGCCTCCGATGCCCGGTTCAGTGCCGCTTCCAAATTCATCTATGAGAATCAGACTGCGGTTGTCGGCATTCTTAAGCATGTTTTTCATGTTGAGCAGATGGCTGGAGTAGGTGGAGAGGTCATCATCTATGCTCTGCTCGTCACCTATGTCTATGAATATGCTCTTGAATAGGCCTGCATGGCTATTGGGGCGCATCGGTACCGGTATTCCGCATTGAAGCATATACTGCAACAAACCAACGGTTTTCAGACAGACAGATTTACCGCCGGCGTTAGGACCTGATATAAGCAGAATGCTGTTCTTTGAGTCCAGATCAATATCCAGCGGAACAACCTTCTTGTCATGGCGCTCAAGTGAGAGTTTGAGCAGCGGATGTACGGCCTGCACCCAATCAACCACTGTCTTGCGCTCCAGAATAGGCTTACAAGCGTCAAAATCTATTGTAAGGCGAGCCTTGGAACGGATAAAGTCAATCTTGGCCATAAATCCGTATGACTCAAGAATAGACGGTATCTCTGGGCGTATGCTGTCTGTAAACTCAATCAGAATGCGTGTAACCTCACGTTTCTCATCGGCTTCAAGTTCACGTATGCGGTTATTGGCCTCCACAACCTCTTCTGGTTCAATGAATACGGTCTTGCCCGATGCTGATTCGTCATGTACAATACCGCGTATCTTACGCTTCAATCCAGGGGCTACAGGCAGCACCAGACGGCCGTCACGCATGGTGGGAGCGGCATCCTTATCGACCAGGCCATCGGTTTGTGCCTGACGAAGTATGCTGTTCAGGATGCGTGATATGCTGAATGACGTGTTGGCCAGATCCATACGTATGCGGTAGAGTTCAGGTGATGCATTATCCTTGAGTTTACCGAACTTGGTTAGTATGCGGCTGATTCCCTGCGTTATGGTGGGGAATACTGCCACGCTCTGCGCAAGTTCCGTAAGGTTGGGGTAGAGCCCCTGGTTTTCCTCTTTTGATAGAAACTCAACAATGCCGCTTATTGTCTCAAGTGAGCGCCATAGACCTAGCAGTTCAGCCTCATCAAGCCATGTGCCAATCACTTTTATACGTGCCAGCGCCTCTCGCAGGTCATGGTAATTCTGATCAGGGAATGATTTGCCCTCAGTGAGTATCCTGACAAACTCCATTGTTTCGTCAAGAGCCTTTTCAATGAGTTGAAAATCAGTCTGGAACTGCATCTGTTCAACCTGCTGCACTCCAAGCGGACAGATACAGCGGTCAGCAAGCATCTGCCTTATCTCATCAAAACCGGTCTTATGTTCAAAATTGTCAGGATAAATCATGTAAGAATCTGTTATTCAAACAACAATCTGATATTTTTTACACCTGTACGGTTGTTCAACCAATGTTTTATCAGGTCTAAATCAGGTTCGCTCTCCATATCTTCCTTAAATGACATGATACAGATGTACATGGTGTCAGTAGGAGCACCGTCAATATCGTATGAAATATGGCGTTGCAGCGACATATCTTTAATCTGTGGTACAAATATGCCAAGTTCCCGTGTCATGTTGCTTACCGCAAGCGTATCGGCAGTACGGATTGAAGATAACAGTTCCTGCAGGTGTGAAATCTGACGGTTCTTTTCATTAAGCATCTCTGTATAGTTGCTCTGGAGTGCTGTAATGGCTATGCCACCGCCATCCTGATTTGTCTGACGAACAACAAGGTCCACCTTAGGCAGGTGATATACGCTTGTCATCTGGGCGCGGATATTGTTTATGACATTCTCTGATAGAGGTTCACCAAACAGACGTACTTCAATGACAGACTGTTTCTTGCGTCCGGGATTGTATTCGGCCGATGATTCAACCACGAATGTGTTCTCATAGTTGAAGGCCTCATCAACAAAGTGCTTGTAATTGGCTTCAAAAGCAGATCTCTGTATGATTGAGATGGCTATCAGAATACTTGGGAAAGTAACCAGCGCTATGATGAATATCATCAGATTCTTGAGTTTCTTGAGTTTGATCGGCTCCAGTTCTCCAACCTGCTGGAATTTCATTACTCTGGTTACAATGAATGAAGCCAAGGCGATGAATAAGGAGTTGATTGTAAACAGGTATAATGCACCCAGCATGAAACGGAACTGGAAAGTGGCCAGACCGTAACCCACGGTGCAGAGTGGGGGCATTAGAGCGGTTGCAATGGCCACACCTGGTATTACTGTTCCGGTACGGTCCTTGCGTGTCTGTGCAACCATACCTGCCAGACCGCCAAAGAGTGCAATCATAATATCATATGTGGTAGGTTGCGTACGTGCCAACAACTCGCTTTGTGTTGAAGTGATAAGAGGGAGTGTAAAGAATATGGCCGATGTTACCAAACTTACCACAATCATTATCAGAAAGTTACGGAACGACTCTTTAAGTAGTGAAAAGTCATACACACCCATGGAATAACCCATGCCGATAATTGGTCCCATAAGCGGGGATATAAGCATGGCACCAATAATTACAGCGGTAGAGTTGGTATTCAATCCAAGCGATGCTATGAATATGGCAAATATCAGGACCCACAGATTTGTGCCCTTAATCATTATTCCTTTATGCACGTTTGAATTGACCTCTTCTTGTGATGCGGCATCGGCTCCCAATGCGAATCTTTCCAGAACTCTGTGCTTTACAAAGTCAATAACCTTATTCTTGTCCATTTTATAACAGATTAAGATATATTTTTCTGCAAAGTAATCAAAAAAGTTGGATAGTGTTTGCTGTTTCCAAAAAAAATATCCACCTTTGCACCGCTCAAACGGAGAATGAAAGCCGTGATGAGTTTGGAAGGATGGCAGAGTGGTCGAATGCGGCGGTCTTGAAAACCGTTGACCTTCACGGGTCCGGGGGTTCGAATCCCTCTTCTTCCGCAAAATCGGGTTGCAAACGCAACTCGATTTTGCTTTATGGAAGAAGAGGGATTCGAACCCCCGGACCCGTGAAGGCCAACGCCTACCTTTTTTTAATTTGCTCCGCAAATACGCTCACTACCGTTCGCTATGGCACGGGTCCTCAGTGCAACTGGAATCCTATGATTCGTGTCAATTCGTGTAATTCGTGGTCATTAATATTTTCTGCGATATCTGCGTTTTCTGCGAGAGATTAACGCGAAGCGAAATATTTCTGTGATTTCCGTGCTTTCTGTGTGACATATAAAAAAGAGGCGACCGAAGGGGCCGCCTCTTTTCTGCTAGATTTCTCAATTTATTTGCTGATGTTGATCTTGTAGACCTTGGTCTGCTTGCTGGTGGTACCGGGGAACAGGTACTCGGCAGTGATGACAGCAGTGCCCTCATCGCCCTTGATCTGCTCAACCCAGAACTGCATTGTTGACCAGAGGCACTCTACAGAAACCTTTGACTTCTGACCGGGCTCCAGTTTGTAGTCCATCTCATAGTGAGTGTTGTCAGTGTAGCCGTTGTTGTCATTAGAGTGAACAGGCTCAGCAGGAAGCTCAATATCCTTACCGCCTATCTTAACATTGAGAGTAGGAGGTACGGGGCGCTTGAGTGATGTTGTCTTGGTGCTGAATCCACAGCCGTAGAACTGGCCGATGGCACCGTCAGTAGCAGCATCGAATACCAGATAGATGGCATGTTTGCCTTCAACGTCATCAACAAACTCAGATACATCAATTGTGTACTTTTCAATCTTGTCAACAGGTGAGTTGGCGGGAATCTTGATTTTACCAATCTCTTTACCGTTCCATACAGTGTTCTTCCAGGGACCGTCCATCATGACTTTGATGGTAATTCCACCTTCGCCAGAGGTTCTCTTGAACCAAATGTTGAATGATGAGTGCTGCTTTGAGGTTGTGCCGTCAAAAGCCTCAATACCCTTGCTGTCCTTCTTGAGACCGCCCAGACCGAAGTATTTGTAACCGATGATATCACCTGCATCTACATTGCATACCTGCTCGTTATTCCAGATATCCCAGTTGTCCTGAAGAGAGTTGCGGTTCTGACCGCCCTCCTTGTTCATGAATACGCAAGCGTAACCTGCTGAATAGTATGCATAAGGAGGCAGACCGTAGATGTTGAATCCCTCTGAAGTAACCTCGGCGCCGCTGTAGCAGTCACCGTTTGAAGCCTTGGCCTCCCAAATCTCATTGGGAGCATAGGGATCATATCCGTGGAGAACAACCTTACCGCCTTCGGATACGGGTTTCTCATCCCACTCAATCTTGATAGGAGCAACCATTGCCTGACGGGCGTTACCGTTGCCACGTGGAGGACGATGGTAGAAAATGTACCACTGGTCACCAATCTGCTGGATACTGCCGTGAGTGTTGTGTGCAAAGTTGCTGGTCATGAGCTTGCTGCCGTCCTCATTCAGAGTAACACCACGAGAGTCAACTGCAACACCGCCGCTCTTCCAGGGACCCAGAGGTGAGTCTGAATAGCAGTAGCGCAGAGCTGAGTTGGTTGAACCCAGACCGTAGTCAGGACCTGAGTAACCAGAGAATATCATCACGTATTTGTTACCCACCTGACGGATTGATGAAGCCTCAAAGAAATTGAACTCACCGGGATCCTGGCCCTCTGCAAGGGCAGTGTAAACTGTTCCCTGACGGTCACGTACGCGGCCGTAACTTGAGCTGGCGGGGAGCAGGGGATCAACGGGAGTAGTACCGGGACGTACAGAGTACATGGTTTCCTGATCCAACTGTGCGCCGGTTGAGTGCTGGAAGCCCCAGAATGCGTATGCGCGGAAGCCCTTTGCGTAGTCGGGATCATTCTGATCAGTAATTTTCTCAATGAATACTGATGGGTCGAATCCGATGCAACTGCCTGCGATGGCTGCCTCATTCTCATCAAGATTCAGGGGAGTGAAGGGGCCGTCAGGACGGTCACCCTTGCAGACCATAGCCTCACGACGGGGACCACGGCTGTGCGGATAGAGGTAATATACCTTCTTGTCCTTACCCTTGGCATCCTTTTCAATAACCTCAACAAGATCAGGAGCGTACATAACGTCCCAGCGGCCGTTTGCAGCCTGATATGTGAATACGGGACCGTCATCACGCCACTCATTCAGATTATCAATGGGTGCAGACCAGATGCGGATATCGGGACCGCAATAACGGTTTGCGCTTACATCGTGTGAACCGATGATATATGCACGGTAATGACCGGGCCGGTCGGGATCCTCAAATACCTTGGGCTCACCGTCGGGTACATGCTCCCAAAGGGGCAGATAGGGGTTACCACGGCCACCGTAGTTGTGCACAAATCGCTGCGAGGCTTTCACCTGGCCCTCCTGGACCTTCTTTGCAGCGGAGATGTTCTGTGTGGACAGAACCAAAGCACATGCCAAGAGCAGCATGATACTTCTGAAAAGTCTATTGGCTGTCATTTGAATTTAATATAATTTATTGGTTTTAGGTTATATCAGTTCAGGCAGGATTAACCCTGCTGTTTATTAGATTACAAATATAGCAAAAAGTTAAGTCTTTCTTAAGCCTTTTTTATTATTGAAGTCAGATAAGATCAAGCAAAAGTGGAATATCCTGTTCAGAAATACCTTTGTCTGTCAGTATTTGGCGGTCTTTTTCAAACTCAGCCTCAAAAACCTCTTTACCCATAATGCTGCCGCACTGCCTGTACAGAGAGACAGCCATCTGGATATTATGGCTTAACAGATAGGCATGACCGGCATTCAGACAATCATTTCCTGTGGGCTTTGATGCGAGCAGTTTGTTATAATACTCAATTGAACGGTCATATCGGCCCGCCAGGAAAGCACACCAGCCTATGGCGCGCCATGCCTTTGGATAATCAGGTTTGAGATAATCCACCTTGAAGAATCTTGTCAGGGCTTCATCATAGCGTTTAAGATCAACCAGACAATCGCCAATCTGAATCTGGAGTGACAGGTTGTCGGCACTGTTTTTCTCTGCTTCAAGCAGTAGATTAAGAGCCTCCAAAGGTTCTCCCAGTATCCTGAGGCACTGTGCAGAGTGACGCATTGTCCAATTGTTATTGGGTTGGAGTATATCAGAGCGTCTGTATGACTCAAGCGCATCTTTATATGCCTGAATGCGCTGCAGGGCATATCCGAGTTGCTGATAAAAGCGGTAATCAGTGGAATAGGGGTTGGCATTGCGCTCCATGAGCCTGTATGCTGCAACAGCCTCTGTGTAGTAGTTTTTCTGAAGCAGC
The DNA here is from genome assembly GCA_017551925.1 of Bacteroidaceae bacterium. Classification (GTDB taxonomy): domain Bacteria; phylum Bacteroidota; class Bacteroidia; order Bacteroidales; family Bacteroidaceae; genus Colenecus. The sequence goes on from JAFZKA010000043.1 coordinate 57,211, forward strand.
CACGCCGCTATTTTCTGCTCTGAATCATCAGTTTGCAGAAGTATTGATAATGGAGTGTCTATTAATAAGTTAAGATCTGTAGTAAAAGGATCCTTAAACTCATGGCGACGTGAAAACAGATTGAAAAACCGATACAGGTCCTGTGCATACTGGCGTGCCAGAAACTTTTCAGTAATATCGGCAGCCACGGGGCTTGAGTTCTTTTCCTCAATGGATTCAATCGCTTCATCGTTAAGTTGGCCTGATATCATTTCACGCTGCTCACGCGGTATCTGTGAGAATGTAAGAGCAAATGAATATTTGTCTGAATTGCAGAACACATGGCTTGACAGCATGGATTTACCGATGGTTGAAGAGACTCCTTCGGTTCCGAATGCACTCTTTACGTCAGGTTGGTCCATGCTGAAAACGCGGAACCAGTTGGATATAGAACGGAAAAACGGATAGTTCTTGAGGTTAGAGAATGTACTCATATATACATCGGCGCCTTCCATCTGGAGTTCTGTCATCTGCATGAGTTTGTCCTTGATTTCAGGTTTCTCAATCCATTCCATCCAGTCAGGACTAACATCTTCACGCTCCAACTCCTCACGCATCAGGTCACCCAGTTTGGGGTTGCGCAGCATGGTGGGAATGAACTCCTCACGCATGCGGCGGTCTATCTCCTTGGTCTCACGGCACAAGAGCAGTGCCATCTGCACCTTAAGCATGCGTTCACGTATGCCTGGTACATCCTGCAACAATGTAATCCTGTCTTTTACTTCAGGAAAATAGGGCAGGATATCCTTATAACCCAATAATGAGACGGCCAGACCTGTCAGGGCACGGATAGACACCGCAAGACTCAGGTTCTGGACTGCCTGACACAGGAACAGACACTTGAGCGGGTCAAACCGTTCCATGAGCGACAATGTTACCGCACTTATCACAAGAGCAGAGTCATCCTCCATAACTAGCGGAGAATCAATAAGTTCCAATAGTGATGTTGAATCTTGTGAACTCCACTGTCCATTGGTCCATATCAGATCAAACAGCATTGCGAGGGAATGCTCATGGGTGTTTGTATCCTGATTATCCACAAATGATTCCAAATCCTTCCTGATGCCCTCAATCGTCTCACTGCTTGAAAGGCGTGAGCGCAAATGCTGATAATACAGAAGCATGGATTCCGGTTGCAAACGTGCCTGCAATACATCATCGTTCAGGATTAGTGAACGGCGCACAAGTTGGTGATATACGCTTATACGGTGATCATCAGGTGAACCTTGGCTGAAATACTGCAGCATATACTTGTATGAACGGTCTATGTCCTCAAAACGGGACAGGATAGACCAATCCGTAACACCAGCCATCTGTGCCTGAATCTGCTCAAGAGCCTCCTTTAGGGATGAATTGAGCAAAAGTTCCTTTATGCGCTCTGCACGCTTTTTCAAATCCGCTTCAACAACCATCTGTGGTAAAATAAGAAACCGCAGGAACAAACTCCTGCGGTTTCAAATTTACAAATATTTCGCGGATAAAACCTGTTGTGTGGCAGATTATCCCTTGATAGCAGCGATACCCGGCAGAATCTTGCCCTCAATAGCCTCAAGCAGGGCACCGCCACCGGTTGATACGTATGATACCTTATCGGCAAAACCGAACTGCTTAACAGCGCTTACAGAGTCACCGCCACCAACGAGTGAGAATGCACCGTTCTTTGAGGTTGCATTGGCAACTGCAGTAGCGATAGCCTTTGTACCGGCCTGGAAGTTGCTGAACTCGAATACACCGGCAGGACCGTTCCACAGAATGGTCTTTGATGACTCGATAACGCTTGCCATAGCCTTGGCTGAAGCAGGACCTATATCCATACCTTCCCAACCGTCAGGAACGTTGTTGTTGTCAACAACCTGAGTGTTGGCATTGTTGTCAAACTTATCGGCTGCAAGGCAGTCAACGGGAAGAACAATCTTAACGCCCAGTTCCTCGGCCTTCTTGAGAACAGCCAGAGCAACGTCAACCTGATCAGGCTCGCAGAGTGAGTTGCCTACCTTACCGCCCTTGGCCAGAACGAATGTGTAAGCCATACCGCCGATGATAACCAGGTTGTCAACCTTCTGCAGCAGGTTCTCAATGATTGTGATCTTTGAAGATACCTTAGAACCACCGATGATAGCGGTTACAGGCTTAACTGAGTTGTTCAGAACCTTCTCAACTGCAACAACCTCCTTCTCCATCAGGTAGCCGAACATCTTGTGATCAGCATCGAAGAAATCAGCCATAACGGCTGTGGTAGCGTGCTTGCGGTGAGCGGTACCGAATGCGTCGTTTACATAAACATCAGCGTATGAAGCCAGAGTCTTGGCAAATTCCTTCTGGGCAGCCTTGAGTTCCTTCTTGGCAGCATCATAAGCAGGATCCTCCTTCTCAATGCCACGGGGCTTGCCTTCCTCCTCAGCGTAGAAACGTACGTTCTCAAGCAGTAGAGCCTCACCGTCCTTAAGAGCGGCAACCTGCTCCTGAGCCTTTGCGCAGTCCTCAGCGAACTTAACGTCAACACCAAGGCACTCTGAAACGTGCTTCAGGATGTACTTGAGTGAGAACTTGGGATCCGGATTCTTCTTGGGACGACCCATGTGTGAAGCGATAATCAGACGACCGCCGTCAGCGATAATCTTCTTGAGGGTAGGCATAGCAGCGACGATACGGGTATCATCGGTGATGTTGAAGTTCTCATCAACAGGAACGTTGAAGTCAACGCGCACGAAAGTCTTTTTTCCTGCAAAGTTGAATTTGTCAATTGTCATAATATCAATTATTTAGTAGTTGTTGTTAATTCTGATTCGCAAATTTAGTCATTTTCCGGACATGTTATTTCTCTCTGTTCTGAAAAAACTTGGAGTAGGGCGGCAGGTCAAGTGTAAGCCATACGTTACCGCCAATTATTGAATCATGTCCGATGGTAACGCGTCCAAGAACTGAAGTGTTTGAGTATATGACCACATTGTCCTCAATGATTGGGTGGCGCGGTATGTTGATGGGATTGCCGTTCTCATCAAACTTGAAACTCTTGGCACCAAGCGTAACTCCTTGATAGAGTTGAACATGATTGCCTATGATTGCAGTTTCTCCGATAACCACGCCTGTACCATGGTCTATGCTGAAATACTCGCCAATCTTGGCACCCGGATGGATGTCTATGCCAGTAAGAGAATGTGCAAGTTCAGTGATTACACGGGGAAGTATGGGAACGCCCAGTTCCAACAGACGGTGTGCCATACGGTAATGTATCATGGCCACCAATGACGGATAGCACAGGATTACCTCCTCATGGCTTACTGCGGCGGGGTCACCGTCGAATATGGCTTTGACATCGGTTCCAAGCAGCCGGCGCAGTTCCGGTATGCTCTCAATAAACTGTTGTGCAATGTCTTCGGCCTGACAGGGCAGGGGCTCATGGAAAATGCGGCCTATGTAATCAATCTGATGTGACAGTATTGAGTACAGGCGGCTGAGTGATGTGGATAAATCCAACGCACCGAAAAAATTGCCGAATACAACATGACGGAACTCCTTGACCGCCTCCTTTATCTCAGCACGGTCAATTGTACGTTCCTCAACCTTAGGGATGTATTTGTCGGCTTTCTGCAGAGATTTCTTTACCTCTCTGATGCTCTCAAAAATGTCTTTATTTTCCATTGCCTGCTATAACAGGCTGCAAAATTAATCAAATCTGCACAAAAAGACCCACCAAGCAATGGATATTATTCTTCTAAAGGCTTTATTACCGATACTCCGGTTACATCCGGTGAATATTTGAGCGCATTTATTGATGATTCATGTTGCAGATTGTATATGCTGTCATTTATTTTGGTCAATCCACCCTGTCCACGACCCGATGTGCCACCATTCGTTCTTATGCCGGATTCACAGAATGCTATATCCCAATCCGTTTGCGCGCCCCATTCGGCGTCCTGTTCATCATCACCAATATCACTTTTTCCAACAATTTTCTTGTCAGAAATATCGTAGTATATCCATTTGCCGGGCTCCAGAGTGATTTTGACTGTATCCTCTATTTCTATTGGCTCGTATTCTATTTCATCAGGCTCAACGTTATCCTTGCATGATGCAAGCATCAACAAAGAAATCAAGCATGGGATAAAATATATAATTCTACTCATAATGTTTAATGTCTATTGTCAACGTATTGCTTTGGTGATCATAATTACGTATCAGCATTTTGGAATATTTCCCGTCTGCTTCACGTATACCGTAATAACCTTTCCAGTTAACCGTTGCATTAATATCTTTTGGCTCAAAGACATGGCTGGCTGAGGTCTTGACCGGCTCATACCATACATCATTTCTTTTCAGCAATGAAGTTGTTGGAATCTTGTAAACGTAATAACCGACATGAATGTCATTGATATCATTACCAAATACAGTCGTATATTCTGTCCCATCCACATAATCATGAACTGTTGCATTAAGGATTTTTCCTTTTCCGGATTTTCCTACTACGTTTTTTCCAAACACAATCATCCAGCATGGTGCTTTCATACTTTTTGCCTGTGTTCTTAAAGAAGATAAATCAAAGCCCATTTCTATCTGGTCTCCGGAATATAATCTTACGCCCTGCATATTGTGGTCACCTCCATTGCATTTTAATATAGGCGTATCTACAACTGCTCCTTGTGCCGGCGCAGTGTTGTGATTGCCGTCAGCGACTCCAAAACGGGTTACGATATCATTCCTGGATGTATAATTCAGCGTAAGTTTCATTGTTATTGTCGGCTCCACATATTCTGTTTCAATACAAAGCCCTCTTGCATTATATTTTAACATGGAATCTTCATATTTTCCTGCATCAAGGAAAAACTTGAAAGGAATGTACGCCCGGCCATCTGAACCCCACCATGATCCCCAACTGTTTACCAGAATAAAAGCGCCTTTTTCATCTTCATCAATAACACCGTCGCCGTTACAGTCAAATTCAACTGCAAGGTCATAACCTACGAGTGTCATGGCATGTGCGCCTCCACTGCCGTCAACCATATCCATAAGAGTTTCATATCCGGTATTGGAAGGGCCATAATAAGACTTTTTGCCCCAATGATCATTGGATAATGAAAAGCCTGCTATTCCACCTCCTTTCAGGCCATCATTCTTGTCATTCATGTATTGCATCATGGTCTCAATCCCTTCTTTTGTGGTCAGATCTATATAACTCATAGTTTTAGTCTTATAGTGCATGGCATTATAATACTTGGAATAGCCGGACGGCCATTTGTAGTCTGAACTACTCTCATCTCCAAAATCTGCAACAGACATGCAACCTGCACTCATCGTTATTTCAATACCGTCAGATGAAAACCCGCCTTCATCTTTACCTCCATTTAACAGATTCCAGATCCATCTGTAACTGAAAGTGTTTTCTTTTTTGTTTGATTTGACTTTGCGGTCAAGCGTACGGTTCATTTCATACGTGAACAAGTAATGGATACCTGCTGCTTGAGCGCATGAGCCACCGTATTGGCTGACAATATCAGGAAAATAATCAGAAAGAGAATTGTCAATGTATTGTGGTAAATCAGGTGTTGAACCGTTTCTTGATTGTGACCTGAGAGAACTGATCTTGAGTTCAGGCAAGTCAAGTCCAGGCCTGATTGCCAGTTGAGCTTGCAGTCCGGAGACTGAAATCAAAAAGCACAACGTGACTGATATGTATTTCCATGTCATTTTCATTTTAATGTTCTGTTGTATGTCTTTAGTGCTTCATTTCTTACTCTTTCTGAAAATCTTTCATCTGTGCTGGTCTTAAGAGCTGCAGATGCTATTTCCTCGGCACGGTATGACAGGTCATACCAACCCATTGCTTCCCATAGGACGGTCAGAATCAGGTCATCCTCATCAGGATTGTCCAACAACTCCAACAGTTGAGGTATCATACTATGCACGGGATTGTTTCTCAGAGCACGGGCGCCGGCTTTGCGCTGTGTCTGGGTGGCAGTCCGGTCAAAAAGACGGGTATTCACCTCGGTAGGAATGGTTGTTGTGAAACTATGCAGCGCATTACGTATCAGTCCGCCTATGCTGTCATGATTGAGGTAACAATCAACGGTGGGATAGTATTTGTCAAACTCGTTAAGCACCATTGTTGAATCAAAAGTATGGAAAGCATTTGTTACATCAAACTCTATGCGCTCAGAGGTGTTGTTCTTTGATGCAATACGTACCAGTCCCGGTATAAGACGCTCATCGCCTGAGCGGCCTGCCATGTTGACGGCAAGACGCTGTGTCATCTCATGACTGTCATCAAGAGCCAGAGCCAAGCATTCAACAAAGTTCTCATCACGGTAGCCTGACAGTTCCATCAGTGCAGCCAAACGTACAATACCTGAATGTGATGTTTTGAACTTGTCAGCAATCAGATCAGAGTAATTCCTGTTGCTGTTACGGAGCCTGTTCAGCGCAAGTATCTGCATGGCGGGATAGCCGTCTTTAAGTTGTTTCTTCCAGAAACCGTCATTGGCATTATTGATGGCATCATTTACATCAAAGTCAGTCTTTACAGCAGGAGTAAAACTGAATGTGGGATCTCCAAACAGATGCTGTTCCATGAAAGCCCCGAACTGTGCCATGTGACCTGCACGCATGCCAAGTCCCATAAGACCTATGAAATGATCTGCCCATTTATCCTGAAGTACGTTTACGGTATTGGCCAGCACAACTATGGTTCCGTTTCCCTGACCGAACAGATATCCCTCCTGAATGCTCTCGTCACGATGGAAAGAGCCGTTATAGCAACCGTCCAGTGATACCATACGCACCTGGGGGTGATAGTATGTGAAATCAGAGAAATGCAGATTGATGTTGTTCTCCTCATCTATGTCATCCTGCTCGTCACGTGCTATCTGTTCAGGATCAAGGGCCCCTTTGTACCAAGACTCAGGTACCTCACAGCCAAAATAGTTGTTTATACGGCGCATGACCTCCTGCTTGCTCATACCTTTGCGGTTACCTTCACGCATCTGTTCACGCATGAAACGGCGCATCATGGCAACATCTTCAACCATAGTCTCGGCATCAGGGTAAACGCTCAGGTATTCTGTATCAAATGCTCCGTGGTGGTGCAGAATGGCAAAATCAATATCCTTGTACTGCATCTGCTGCATAAGGCGGTTCTTGACAAACTTTTCTCTCTTGTGGTCAATATACTCGATTGATTGTTTCTGTTTTTTCATCCATGGGAACTGATCATACAGTTCAATCTTTTCATCAATACGTGCATCTACAGACTCTGAGATGTAACCCTCGCCGCTAAAGTAGAACATCTTGTCAAGAGGATTATTCTTGTTGTCAGCCTCGTTTACACGCTGCATATATCGGCGTAGTTTGTCATATCTGTTGCCTGTTTCATTGTCACGAGGGAATATGCGCGCTGAGTAGATGGTGGGGCACAGACGTTGCGGACAGTCACCCCTGAGACTGTAAAAGAAATACTCGCTGCGTGCAGAGTCCTGTTCAATCAGGTCAAACTTAAGGTCAAAGCAGTCATAGAAACGGTCTGAGGGCACGCAGTACTCATTACGGCTGAACGATGGGTTGTACTGGTCCATCTTCAGGGCTGTGGTGAAATGTTGTGCGTCACGTACCATAACAACTGGTATGTCTCCAATGAACACGCAGCCTTCAATGGGGTGTTTCTTATCATTGTGCAAACGTATAAGTTCTGTCCTGATACTGTCAGGCTGTCTCCAACGGTCAATTACAAGGTACGGATACAGACCACGGCTCTCTACAAGACTGCAATACCGGTCTATCTCCGCTTTTGCCTCATTATAACTGGCAGGGTCAATTATAACGGCAAAACCCGGAATGGCTTTGTTGCAAGAGACAACACTCAGAAATAATACTGATGCAATTATGCTGTTAACGAACAACCTTATTCTTTTCATTATGTCTTTATTTAAGTCTGTTATATGCTCTTTGAGCCTGGTAACGAACATCCTCCTCATAACGTTCATCGTTCATTACGGCTTTTGCTTTGTCTACAATGTCAGGTGCACGGTATGAGAGTTCAAACCAGCCTAATGCTTCCCACATGGCTTCCTGAATGGCCGGTTCCTTGGGTTCTGACAGATACTCAAGAATAACGGGAACCAGTTCATGCGCAGGATAGTTCCTCAAGGAACGGATATCTGATATGCGGTTCTTATCTGAGTACTTGTCTGTCAGTACATCATCCTCAAAATCACTTGTCATTGATGTGGTAGCATTGATAAGGCTGTTTCTTTTAACCTTAGCCACGCTGTCAGGATTATTATAGCATGTAAATTCAGGGAAAACCTTATCAAAAGCGGAAACAACTGACACTGAATCAAATGAACGCAGGGTGGTGCTGGTCAGATCAAAGCGTACTCTGTCAGGCTGGGTGTTCTCACAATAGAGTCTAACCAGTGTCTCGGCAAGTGATTTGTCACCGCAGTCTCCGGCCAGAAGCACGGCAAAACGCTGTGTCATTTCATTGCCGTCATTAAGACCAAGTTCTATGCACTCAATAAGTTCATTACTGCGGCTTTGTCCAAGTTCAAGCAAAGCAGCCAGACGGACCATACCGTATGGAGATGTCTTGAACTTGTCCAAAAGCAGGCTCTTGAAATCACCGTCACACTTTTCTGCAAGCATATAGCAGGCAAGTACCTGGACAGCAGGATAGGGGTTGTCCAGTTGTTTTTTCCAGAACTTATATGAATAGTTCTTGACGGCCTCATTTACATCAAATCCGGGATCTGCTGCAGGTGTGAATGCAAATGTGGGGTCGCCAAACAGATGGTTCTCAAGTGTATTGTTGAATACAGTGATGTAACCTGTTCTCATACCCATCCCCAACATACCCAGATAACGGTTGATCCATCGGTCCTGAATGGAGTTTACGGTATTGGCTACGGCTAACAGTGTGCCGTTTCCTTCGCCAAACAGATATGATTCCTGAATGCTCTCATCCACGTGGAATGATCCGTTATAACATGCATCAAGCGATACCATGCGTACCTGTGGATGATATTGAGCAAACTCCGCTACATGAAGGTCCTGGGCATATGAGTATGCGTCATCTGATGCAATTACATCAGGATTGTTTGCCTCTTTGATCCATGCATCGGGAATAGGGGAACGCAGGTATGATTCAATGCTCGCCTTGGCCTCAGCCTCAGTGCGTCCGCGTTTCAGATATGAGCGTGTCTGGGAATGGGCATAGCGGCGTGCGTTGTCCATGCTTACCGGGAGCGATGATGTTACAGGGTAACCTGACAATAACTGCTCCTCCTCACTGCCGTGATGATGCAATACGGCATAATCCAGTTCCGGAATTTGCAACTGTGTGGTAAGGCGTTCCTTTATGAAATCATCATGACGGAAATCAATATACATTATGCCTTTCTGCTGTCGGCGCATCCATGGCATCTGGTCATACATCTCAATCTTTTCATCCATGCGGGCCTCCCATGAATCCGATACATTGCCGTGACCGCCGAATGAAAGTACATTATCAATAGGGTTGTTATTGGCATCGGCCTCATTTACACGTTTCATGTAACGGCGCAGTTTTTCATATTTGTCACCCCGGGCATTTGTGCGCGGGAAAATACGTGCGCTGTAGATGGTAGGACGCAGTTTCTGTGAACAGTCGTTGCGCAGAGAGTAGTAGAAATACTCCTTACGGTCAGGATCTTGCTGTATGAAATTCCATTCCAGATCAAATGAATCATAGAAACGGTCTGTTGATACGCAATAGTCAGCCATTGCGTTACGGCCGCCCTGGTCCATCTTGAAGGCGCTGGTAAGGAACTGTGCGTCACGCACCTTTGCAATGGGGATGTCGCCTATGAATACGCATCCTTCAATAGGATTCTCCTTGGCATTATAAAGCCTTATGAGTTCGGCTCTTATACTGTCAGGAATCCCCCAACGGTCTATGACAAGGATAGGGTGGAGTCCACGGCTTTCTACGACCTTAAGATATTGGTCAATTTCAGCCGTTGCCTCATTATAACTCTGCGGATCAATCACAACCGCAAAACCGTCTCTTTTTGTTGATTTGCCGCATGAAGCAAGTATCATAGCGGCAAACAGAATAAGAATATATCTTTTCATAGTCGTTGCTTATTTGGTTCTGTTATAAGTTTTCAGTGCCTCCTTGCGTACCGTTACCGGATAACGTTCATCCTGTGACACCTTGAGTGCAAGGGATGCAATATCTGGTGCACGGTATGACATGTCAAACCATCCGATAGCCTCCCACGTAGCACGCTGTAAGATTGAATCCTCAGCCGGAACTGTCTGATCCAGATATTTTAGGATGTCATCTGTGTAGTAGTGGGGAGGATTATTGCGAATGCTGTGTATCGCATTGAGTTTGCCCTGCTGACTGGCTTTGGTGCTTGTGAGATATTTGGGCGTCTCATATGCCTGATGTCCTGCATAGTAAGCCAGGATTGAATCCATTGCGCTTGCAATGCTGTCATAATTGGCGTAGAAATTACGCTGTACGGGTAGTGCAAAGTGTACCGCATTGAAGACCTGGGTGGAGTCAAAGGAGCGAAGTACGTTCCAAAGGTCAAAGTCGACTCTTTCGCTCAGATTGTTGTCACAGCGAAGGTTTGCAATTACGCTTACCAAGTCAGGATAACCTGTTTTGCCAGCGAACAGCACTGCGAAACGCTGCGTCATCTCATGTTCGTCATCAAGTGACAGCGTGATGCATTTCTTGAAGTTGTCATCTTTGAAACGGGACAGTTCCATGAGGCAGGCCAGCCTTACCATTCCTGTCTTTGATGAGTTGAAACGGTTCATTATGGCATCTGACCATTCTGGACCGTCATCGGCAAGCATATGTATAGCAAGCTGCTGTACGGCTGGATAGTCATTGGCTAGTTGTTTCTGCCAGAAACGGCCGCTGGCATTGACAATGGCATAATTGATGTCGAATCCGGGGTTTCCTGACGGGACAAACGTAAAGGTGGGGTCACCGAACAGGTGGAATTCCATGAATGTGCTGAACTTGGCCAAATAACCGGCTCTCATGCCCAGTCCCATCAAACCGGTATAACGGTTTACCCATTTGTCCTGAATAGCATTGACGCTGTTTGCAAGAACCAGCAGCGTACCGTTGCCCTCTCCGAACAGATAGGCCTCCTGAATGTTGTCATCCAGATGGAACGAACCGTTGTAGCATGCATCGAGCGATACCAGCGGGGTCTGTGGATGATAATTGCTGAATTCAAAAGTCTGAAGTATGTCTTTGGGATCCCTTGTTCCGCTCAGATACTGGATTGTAGGATCACCGTGATGTGAGAGTAGGGCATAATCTGTTCTGGGGTTCTGAAGCTCATCAGTAAGGCGGCGCTTTATGTACTTGTCACGTGTGTAATCCACATATACTACTGACAGAGCCCGGTCTCTCATCCAAGGGAACTGGTCATAGAACTCCATCTTGGCATCAGTGCGGGCAGCGAATGAGCCGGACAGGTTGCCGTCGCCACCGAACATGAGAACACGGTCCAGTTTGATCTGCTTGCTGTCCGCCTCATTTACACGTTGCATGTAACGGCGCAGTTTTTCATAACGCTCTCCACGCTCATTGTCACGGGGCGTTATACGGGCCGAGTAGATGGTTGGATTGAGCTTCTGTGCACAATCGGCTCTGAGACTGTAGTAAAACCAGCGTGATGAATCCTGGTCTATATAATCGAACTTAAGGTCAAAGCAATCATAAAAACGGTCAGACGGGATATGTGTCTCAATGCGCGGATAGCGGTCCTGATCCATCTTGAAGGCACTGGCCATATGTTGGGCGTCACGTACCATGGGAACAGGAATGTCACCTATGAATACACAACCCTCAATGGGATGTTCGCTGTCGCTGTGCAGACGGATAAGTTCCTCCCTGATGCTGTCAGGGATGCCCCAACGGTCAATAACCAGAATAGGAAAGAGACCGCGACTCTGGACCACCTCAAGATAGCGGTCAATCTCAACTTTTGCCTCATTGTAACTCTTGGGGTCTATTACGACGGCAAAACCTGATTCCTTCTTATGTCCGCATGCCGACAGTATAATGGCAGCGGCCATTGATAGTATGATTGCTGACTTTCTCATTATGCTTATTTTACTCTGTTATATGTCTTAAGTGCCTCATCACGTACTTTGGCGTCAAAACGTTCATCTGCCGATACCTTAAGCGCAAGCTCTGCTATGGCAGGAGCCTGATATGATGTAACATACCATCCCAATGCCTCCCACATTATGGTCTGCAGGGTAACATCATCAGGATTGCTCAGATATTCCAATTCCTTGGGTACCAGTATGTGGTAATTGTAATTACGTGTGGTACGAAGAGTCATTTTGCGGTCATACGCATCCTCCTCAGGATTGAATATGGTGCTCTCCACATTCCTTACCTGACGCGTGCATATGCGGTTCAAAGCCTTGCGCTTTGCCTTATACACGCTGTCAGCATTGTTGTAGAAAGTGAGAGTAGGGAAGTACTCATCAAATGCTTTCATGACAAGTGTTGAGTCAAGTATCTGTATACTTCCTGATATGGAATACTCAACACGTTCCGGTAAGGTGTTGGCACAATATAGTTTGACCAGGGGCTCAATGACACGGCTGTCACCGCAGTCTCCCGCCTGTATCACGGCAAAACGCTGAGTCATTTCATGGGAGTCATTAAGCGCCAGAATAATCGCGTTCACGTAATTGTCATCACGATATTTCTTAAGTTCCTCAAGTGCAGCCTGGCGTACTATTCCTGATTTTGAAGTGCAGAACTTGTTGAATATAAGGTCAGAATAGTTACCGTCACTGTCGGCAAGTTTGTCCATAGCCATAATCTGCAGGGCAGTAAACTCACTGTCAAGTTGTTTTTTCCAGAAAGCAGGATCGTTGTTGAGCAGTGCCTGGTTGATGTCAAAACCGCAGTCGGCGCCGGATGTGAATGCGAATGTGGGATCACCAAACAGGTGTGCCTCAAGATATGCTCCATATTTGGCCATGTTGCCTACACGGGCGCCCAAGCCAACAATACCCATAAAGTGGCATACCCACTTGTTCTGCAAAACATTGACGGTATTACCCATTACAACCAGTGTTCCGTTGCCTTCGCCAAAGAGATAACCCTCCTGTATGCTCTCATCCTGATGGAAAGATCCGTTGTAGCATCCGTCCAGTGTAACCATGCGCACCTGTGGATGGAAATCCTTGAAATCAGAATAATATAGGTTACGTTCCTTTTCAAAATTATAAGAAGGCTCACCCTTGAACCATTCATCAGGGAATGTACATTCATATGCATCATTTATAGCCTTCTTTATGGCATCCATGCTGCGACCCTTGGCTTTGCCTTTAGCCACCTGTGACAGAATATACTCCTTAATCCAATCAATGGCCTCATAATAATCTGATCCCACTGGCATATCACTCAGGTGCTCAATGTCAGGGCTGCCGTGATGATGCGGCACAGCCCAGTCATATTCAGGCATCTGCAACTCTGTCATGAAACGTTTCTTTATGAACGGTTCACGCTTGTAATCAAGGTATGTTATTGTTGTCTGTTGCCCCCTCATCCATGGGAAATGATCATAATGCTCGGCTTTCTCATCAATGCGTACATCAACAGATTCTGATACATATCCGTAGCCGCTGAAATAGAACATCCTGTCAAGCGGATTGTTGTGCTCATCGGCTTTGTTTACGCGCTGCATGTAACGGCGCAGTTTGTCATATTTGTTTCCCAGATCATTTGTCCTGGGCATTATGCGTGCAGAATAAATAGTGGGTCTGAGCCTTTGTGGACAGTCTGAACGTAAATGATAATAGAAATATTCCGGACGCACGGAATCGCGGTCCAAATAATCCCACTGCAATTCAAATGAGTCATAGAAACGGTCTGATGCCACTGTGAACTCTGTGCGGTCAAACTGGCCGTCCTGGTCCATCTTGAATGCAGTAGTAAAATGCTGTGCGTCACGCGTACGTGCAATCGGAATGTCACCTATGAATACGCAACCTTCAATAGGATAGTCCTTGACGTTATATAGTCTGATTAACTCTGCCCTTATGCTGTCCGGCACTCCCCAACGGTCAATAACCAGAATAGGGTGGAGTCCGCGGCTTTCAACAAGCCTCTGATAATCGTCTATCTCAGTTCTTGCCTGATTGTAACTCTCCTGATCTATTACAATAGCAAATCCGGATTCTTTGTTACAATTGCATGAAACACAAAGAAGGAGGATAGAGACTATCCTCAAAATATTTTTTTTCATGACCAATATTATAAACAGTTATTAGAAATACAGGCTGGTCCTTATTTCAGCCTGATTCCTGTCCTGGAAACGGCTGTAATCTCCTGTATATTTAGTAATATTATAGGATCCGCCAAACTTGACATACAATGACGATTGCTCATTGCGGTTAATCTTGTATGATCCGTCAACAGAAAGTCCTCCATTCCAATAACCGGCACCCAGATATTGGTATTTGGGAATATAATATGAATTTATAACTTTGCTTTTTCCTGCCGAAGTAGGGAAGGAATAATCCAGTTTAGTCAAGTCTTTGCAATAATCAAAATTGGCTGTCAATTTAAATGAGAGTTTTCCAAAATAGAGGTATTTGGATAGATCCATTCCAATATTTGTAAGTGTATATTTTACAAAATATTCATCAGGATATTCATTAATCTTTACACTTTTGTAGCCTCCGTTTAAAACGATGCTGACAGATGGTCTTTGAGAGTTTAGATAATCCAAACGATAAGACAGGTCTCCAAACATCTCATTTTGTTTTTGAACTATCTCTGTTGACGCTACTTCATATAAGGTCTCACCAAAATCACCTTTTTTTGAATTTTGTTTATACCATTTACATTTACCGTTAAGCATTCCTCCTGAAATGGTTAAACTGTGTTTTAAAATATCGCCGTGTATCTGGAATCTGTTTCTGAACGATAGGGTGGATTCTGAATAATCACCGCCATGTTTGGTGTAAGAGGTGCCTCCATCATCGGCATTTTCGTTATTGGTAATATATCCGACTTCAAGGATATCAGAAAATTTGCTGCCTGAATATACAAACTGAATATCGCCTCCCACTTTTGTTCCGTCATAACGTCTGCTACATGATTGTTCAACGATATAGTTGCCTAATTCCTGCAAAAAGAATGTTGATTGATGACCAGGAAACAGATGATCCTTGGCACTCATTCCAATATTCTCATGATACACCTGATATGTTGCCGACAATCCTATATATATATTGTTGAAAACATTGTATTCAACTCCAGGATTAAAAGTGACGCGTGCTCCGTTTGCCTTAAAACGGGGGTCGGACTGATCTGCCTTATTTCCGACCAGATAGTTTGCTCTAAGAGCAGTGGTAAGTTTTCCTGTCTGCCATGAGAAACCTCCGTTCAGATTGAACAACTCTCTGCTTTGATTATTTGGAATAGAATCCTCATGAGTTGCCTTTTTATAATAAACGAGCGAGTCCGCTATAATGAATGGATTGTTTTCTGATAGAAGGACAGTGCTATTCCATCTGGAATCATCAAGTTGATGTACACCATAATATAATGAGCCTTCAAAAGATATGTTTTTTACCTTTCTTACACCATATATATTAACATCTGTCATGCCAGACTTGCCCGCACCGTCAACAGGCATAAATGATCCCTTATTCATGCTATATGAAATACTGAAATCATTCAACTGAGAATAAGGATTTGAGGTTATAGAAACCGGATTTTGTGATCCAAAACGGATATTTTGAAGAAACAGTTCCCCTTCATACCACTGCTTTTGTGGCTGACTCACATTTACTGTACCGGCGTTCTGTTCTTGAGCAAATACCTGTGTCAAGGGCAATATCAACAATAATGTAGAAAGGAACTTCTTCATAATTATCAAGTAGTTTGTTTAATGATTAAAATATAAAAAAGCCGGTTCTGCAAATCCATGTTTGCAGAATCCGGCTTTAAAAACTGTATTATTCAGCGTCAGGAGCAGTGAAAGATCTTCTTACAACAGCCCTCTGACCGCCCAAAATAAAGTCTGCGGTAGAATTGTTGGTGTCTTTGAAATAAGCACGTCCGCTTTCTGTAACTTTGATACATTTTCTGCGAAGGCTCTTGCCACAGTAGAATGGAGATTCCCAACTGTCAAATGAAACTTCGTAGTCAGGAGCAGTCTCATCAGCACCGGTTACAAAAGTGTAACCTGCATCCTGAGCGGGTTGGAATACCTTGACAATCTGGGTAGAACCATAGCGCTGAATATCAATTGCATCCAGAACATATTCACATGGAACGCAAAGAACATCCTTTGTTGAACCCGGAGCTGAATGATAGTTGGTTGAATCTGCTACGAATGATTCTGCTGTTACGCCTTCAGGTAATTGTATAAGAGCCAAGGGCTGACCTGCGACCATCGGCATGAAATAGAAACCACCTGTACCCCAGATGTGAATAAGGTTATCAATAGCAGGATTGTCAATGTCACGCGCTGAAGTTGAGATGTAAATCTCCCAATCTGCATCGTCCAACTTTGAAGGAGAACGCGTATCTGCATCACTGGTAATTTCTCTGGCAGAGTGGTCCAAAGAGAGGGTGGCGATTACAGTGCTTTCTCCTGGCTGCAGCGGATATTCTTTACCGCTACCTGGGAACTGCATGACATAGTTGTCAAGAGGCAAATATGCTACAGGAACGGAGCCGGTGGAGTCAGCCCACTCACTCATTTCTTTACCTGATCCTCTTGCAATACATGAAAGGATAATTCCATCCAGATATTTGACTTCATCAGAGTTGTTTACCAATTCATAGAATGCATCCTGGAAATAGTAACTCTTTACACCTGTGAAGTAAACCTCCTTGAAAATGATACCGGCATCCTGCTTGGGAGCGGATTTCAGAACGATCTCAACTTTCAGATCCTGGTCAGCAACAACAATAGTCTTTGAAGCAATGTAAGCAAAATCTTCACTGTTTGCTGATGCACTGATTGTATAAGAACCAGCAATTACACTAGCGGTAAATGTTGTTTTCTTGAGAGTGTCTGATTGCAATGTCACCTTTTCACCGGATGCGGCTGCCAGTGTTACTGTGAAATCAGTCAGAGTAGTGATATCAGTCCCTTCGGCCGAAGCAGTAATGGTTACCTGATACTTCTTGGCTACCTCGTCCTTGTCATCATTATTACAAGAGGTTGCCATGAAAAGTGCGCTGAGGCACAAACATGAAATCAATAATTTCTTCATAATTGATCAAAATTAAGTGAATAAAAAGAGATTATAGTTTAAGTTTCAGTTCTGCACCAAAATATTGTCCGATAGTAAGACTCGTTCTTGAGCCGTCGTTCGGATTGACATATATTTTCCTTGTGTTGAACAAATTGTTTGCCATGAATGATATTTCCAACTTTTTTCCGAACTCTTTAGTCAACCGGAAATTCAGAATGATATGACCAGGATAAACATCTTCATCGTAATATCTCAAAACCGAATACCTTGATATCATCTCATACTGCTTGTTGTGATATTCTTTACTGCGATATTTTGTATCCCAATCATAAATATTCCCGGCTCTGTCCATATATTGAATAGGGTCAACTGCCAGACAGGGTACTCCTGTATAACTTTCGCTCTGGTACCAGCGGTCATTGCCATCATCATCAATATATATGCTTTGGGATTTTTCACTCCAAACCACTTGTGCTGTTGTGGTGAATACCATCTTGACCTCAGGAATATGTGTTATGAATCTGAAGTTCGTATTGACACGTTGAGATATACTTCCTGAGCCTTCAGGCATAAGTCTCATATATGGGAAATGTTCGTTGGTGCTGCTTAAGATAGTTGACCAAGAAGGAGTATTTGTTATTCGTCGAACCCACAGCCATGTACCATCTATGACAAGTGAAGTCCTTAGGGCTTGTATCTGGCCCAGGTTGAGACTGTATTCTATACCTTTCTTTCTGGTCTTTGTCGTATTTTGCGGAATGTAATATGAATAGAATAATGTGTCAGGATTGATGGACAGAGGATCTATAGTTGTTGAAGTTCCATTCTGCTCATATGTAATCTGACGGTTGGAGTATGAGATGTTTTGTGCATCAGTTGGGATATTGAAAGAGTATTTGTTATACGGCATAATGAAAGGAGTGGATTTATATCCGAACTCATTGTCAAAATTCTCATAGAAGAATGTAATCATACCGCTTATCTTGCCTTTCTGGAAACTGAGACCAAGTTCCAATTTGTTGCCAACAGACGGCTTGAGATTGACATTGCCCGTGTTTTCAACTATTCTTGTAGTCTGTACGGCGTAAAACGGATTCAGGTTTGCAAATGACGTCTCATCAAAATAAGCCTTGTCGGGGTACAGATATGCCAGTGTCGGCATCTTTGATGTTATTCCCCATCCGCCAATCAAACTTAGATTGTCAAGTGTATTGTTATTCTTTGAATTCAGAATAGAATACTCAAGATTGACTCTGGGATCAACAGTAACAATATCATTGCGATCCAGATAAGATTTGTCTATAAAAAGATGGTTCGTGCGAACACCTGCCTGAAAGGTCAGACTTGTTGTGCCTATTGGCATAACGGTCTTGTTTTCAATGAATGCAGATATTGTTTTCATGGCTGGAATATCTTTATATGCACGCGGACGTATGGTCTGGACTTCGGTTACAGGGGGCAGATTCTGGTCAAAAACATGTCCTTCACCTTTGTTCGCATCGTATGAGTATTCTGCACCAGCTTTGAAAGATGATGTGAAATCTTCACTGATCAAAAAGGTTTTTGTTGCTTTGAGTTGTGCGAACAAACTGATCGGCTTGCCATCGATGTAATGGTCCGTATAATAGTTATGAGTTAAAAAAATTGCTTCTCTTTCTCCCTCTTCGGTTGCAAAACCGATAGGCTGGATACCTTGTCGTAAATTGATGAACGTTGTCTTGTCATCCCGTTGATGGCTGATACTGGAGGAAATGTTGTATGACAGGTTTGAAATCAACGCTGTTTTAACGTTCCATTCTCCATTCAAGATTATGCGTACGCCTTTGTTGTCACTCTTGCTTTTTTCTGAATCCATATCTTGAGGATCCTTACGTACGGTATTCAGATTCTGAAAATATGACAACCTGAGATTTACGCTCAACGGACGGGTCTGGAAAAAGTTTTGACTTACTCCGAATGATCCTGTGATACGCTCATATCCTTCAGCTTTGTTGCGAATGTCGGAATATGATGCTGTGTAATCTGTTGAAAGGTTGATTGTTGTTCCTGTTGACAATGTAAAACCTTTGCTTATTGATGCCATCTTGGAGTTGGGATCAGTTTTTCCTTTAACTTCCCATGGAGTGTAGCCTTGTTTCGTTTTCACAATTACGGCTCCGGATGTAAGGTTACCGTATTCAACTGAAGGAATACCACGGATTACCTCAATGGATTCAACATTGTCCGGCGATATGGTTCTCAGATCAACGCCCATTCCTGTCGTTGACTGGTTGGAAAGACCTGCTGTACCTCCACGTGCGGTATTTGAACTCATCAAAGTAGCGTCATTTGACAGGGGGGCACCATCAAGGACAACGGCTGCACCCATTGCATTGTTGTTTGATCCGCCGATTTCACGAATATATGCCTGTCCGACATAGTTCATGCTGGTATTCTGAGTCATAGCACCGGGAGCAAGTTGAAGCATATCTTCAATGCTCTTGGGCTGCAGATGCTGCAGGGCGGTCTGGTCAATTACCGATGATGAGCCCATGGCCTGCTGCTTGGCGGTAACGGTCACCTCGCTCAAGGCAAGGCTTGTTGCCTGAAGTTTTATGTTCAGGGTGGCATCCTTGCCATCGACCTTAAGGATACCCTTGGCGGTTTCATAACCCACGTATGAGACCTCATAATGGTACTCTCCGTCTTTCAGTTTCAATGAGAATTTTCCATTCAGGTCTGTTACGGCCCAGAATGAATTGTTCTCAAACGTTACGTTTACAACTTCAAGGGGAGTTCCGTCCTCGGCATCAATGATGCGTCCGCTGATAACGTATTCCTTGTTGTTTTGGCTTGAATTCCTCTGATTACGGGAGTTCTGTGCAAATGAGTAACTGTTCAGGGTTGTGAGCAGAAGTGTAAGAACAGCAAATCTGAAATATTTCATCTTTATGATAGTTTTCATTTTGTCCTTTTAATTTGGTCAAGCGGAAAAATCCACGTTCATTGACGCAAATATATGTATAAAATACTATAAGTCGGATAATAAAACGGAATAATATTGTGCTTTTGCACGCTATTATGTTGTAAAATACTCATTTCTGACTACTGTAACCCATGAATAAAGGGCTGTCAGTCTTTATGAGTCATGATGTCCAGAATGAGGCGGTCTGTCTCATTCATGCCTATTGAACCTACTTTTGTGAGATTGTGGATGCTTTTGTCAACATCATCTTCAATGATACCCTCTACGCTTGTAACCACATCATTTTGGATGGCCATGATGGCGCTAAGTACTGCGGTTGATACACCGCTGCTTACTTTCAGTGAACAACTGGGCTTGGCTCCGTCACATACTATGCCTGCCAGATTGGCAATCATGTTCTTTACACTGTAGGCAACCTGCTGATATGAACCTCCCATAAGGTAGGTTATGCCGCAACTGCTACCGGTTGCAGCCACAACGCAGCCGCACAGAGCGCTGAGTCGGCCAAGGCTCTGCTTGATATATACAGCCGTAAGATGGCTCAACATGAGTGCACGGGTCAGTTCCTCTTCAGTGTTATGGTTTTCACGTGCAAATACCACTACGGGCATGGTTGCCGCTATGCCCTGGTTGCCGCTGCCGGAGTTGCACATGACCGGAATCATGGCCCCTGCCATACGGGCGTCACAGGCACAACTTGTGGCTGCAAGAATATGGCTGAACATGCTGTCACCCATTACTCCACGTCCGAGAGGGCGGGTCAGGGTCTTGCCCAGATTGTGACCGTAGTTGCCTTTCAAGGCCTTGTCTGATGCGGCCTCATTTAGTCTGCGGGCCTCATTTATGAATTCTATATCGGCAAGCGGGGCTGTCGTAGCAAATTCATATACGCGCTTCAGGTTCAGTTCTTCCTGAGGCTCCTCTGAGAGTTCTGACTCAGTCTGCTTGTTTCTGGTATCTTTGATAACATGACATTTTCCGTCAGGACCGTTTTTGTCCAGATAAATGAGATTGGTATGATCCTGTGCAATAATGGCTGTCGATGAATCGCTGCCGGCCTTGCAGCACACCTCAATGTAGAGTTTCTCTGTAATGTCACTTTTAAGTGAGATGTTTATGATGTTTCCGCTGATATACTTTTTGCCTTGTTCAACAAGGTTTGGAGTGATATCCTTGAGAACCTCAAGACCATATGAACTCTTTCCGTACAGCGCGCCTAAGGCAACGGCAATCGGCAGGCCTATCATACCGGTTCCTGGAATGCCTACTCCCATGGCGTTCTTCAGAATGTTGGCACTCAATGATATATCAATCTCTCCGGGTGTCTGTCCAAGTGTCTCTGCTGCATATGCCGTACATAATGCAACGGCCATCGGTTCCGTACATCCCACAGCGGGAATAACCTCCTTTTTTACCAGTCTGATAATGTCAGCGTCTGTCATAATGGTTCAGTCAAAAAAGTCCTTCGGGGTAAAAATAGTAAGTTTTTTTCATTTTCCATAATTTATGCACAAATCATTCAGACAGCAATTTGTGCATTTGGGGGCACGGGCGGTGCAGACATAGCGCCCATGGAGTATGAGCCAGTGATGTGCGGTGGAGAGGATGTTCTTGGGAAAGTATTTTACAAGTTCCTTTTCAACACTGAGCGGAGTGTTGCAACTTTTTGGAACAAGGCCAATACGGTGGCTTACGCGGAACACATGGGTGTCAACCGGCATGGCCTGACCGCCGAATGCAACTGCAAGCATGACATTGGCTGTTTTTCGGCCTACGCCAGGCAGTGAGACCATATCATCCATTGTTTGCGGAATCTCACCGTTATACCGCTCGCAGACCATGCGGGCCATCTCTGCCAGATGCTCCGATTTGGCATTTGGATATGAAACACTTTTTACAAACGGAAATATCTGCTCAGGTGTGGCGGCCGCCATATCCTGCACTGTGGGAAACGCCTTGAACAGGGCGGGAGTGACCATGTTGACCCGCTTGTCTGTGCATTGCGCAGAGAGCATCACTGCCACAAGCAGTTCATACGGAGATGAAAAATGCAGCTCGGTGGCGGCTCCGGGATATGCCTTGGCCAGCCTTTCGCTGCATTTATCGTATAATTCCCGCTTTTTCATGCGGAATAGGTTTTATCAGTTGGCTGCCTCAAACTCCTTGAGGAAACGTACATCGTTCTCAGAGAACATGCGCAGGTCTTTGACCTGATATTTGAGGTTGGTTATGCGCTCAATACCCATACCAAGAGCGAAACCTGTGTATTCCTTACTGTTTATGCCGTTGAGTTCCAGCACGTTGGGGTGCACCATACCGCAACCCAGAATCTCAACCCAGCCTGTACCCTTGCAGAAGGGGCAACCCTTGCCGCCGCAGATATTGCAGCTTATGTCCATCTCGGCCGACGGCTCGGTGAAGGGGAAATAACTTGGGCGCAGACGAATCTTGGTATCGGGACCGAACATCTGCTGTGCAAAATAGAGCAGCACCTGCTTGAGATCAGTAAAACTTACGTTCTTGTCAACGTACAGAGCCTCAACCTGATGGAAGAAACAGTGCGCACGGTAACTGATAGCCTCGTTTCGATATACGCGGCCCGGGCAGATGATGCGGATAGGGGGCTGTGTAACCTCCATGACGCGACTCTGAACGGATGATGTATGAGTACGAAGGATAATGTCAGGATGTGCCTCAACAAAGAATGTATCCTGCATATCACGTGCAGGGTGATCTTCGGCAAAGTTCATGGCTGAGAAAACGTGCCAGTCATCTTCAACCTCAGGACCGTCAGCCAGGACAAATCCCAGACGTGAGAATATCTCAATTATCTCATTCTTGACGATATTGAGCGGGTGGCGGGTTCCGAGTTCAACAGGATAGGCGGTACGGGTGAGGTCGGGCTTTTCATCAACTGCCTTTTTGGCCTCAAAAGCCTCTTTAAGGCTGTTTATCTTTTCCTGAGCCAGGTTTTTGAGTTCATTGAGTTTCTGACCAACCTCACGCTTGTTCTCGGCAGGAACGTTGCGGAAATCAGCCATAAGGTCATTAATGGCACCTTTCTTACTCAGATATTTGAGTCTGAGTGATTCAAGTTCTTCGGCTGACTGTGCCTTAAGATTGTTTATCTCACTGATTAACTGTTCTATTTTCTCAATCATTGATGATGCATTTTTTCGAGGTGCAAAAATAGCAAAAAAGACGCGTAACACCAATTTGTTTGAGTAATTTTGCAGCATGACAATAAGAGACAATTGTTCACTTGCCGACAGAAATACTTTCGGTATGGATGTCAGGGCTGACAGCCTGATTGACTGGGCATCGACCGATGAACTGAAAAACGTTCTGCATGATATTGAAAAGCCCATTCTGATGATAGGAGGCGGCAGCAATCTGCTGTTTATGGGTGATTTCAGAGGTACGGTGCTCCACTCAACCATATCATCAATTGATGTAATAGGCGGTGATTCTGACCATGTTTATGTCAGGGTCGGGGCAGGTGTCATATGGGATGATTTTGTTGCTTGGTGCTCAATCAACGGATACTGGGGTGTAGAGAATCTCTCCGCCATTCCCGGTGAAGTAGGGGCCAGCGCCGTTCAGAACATAGGAGCATACGGTGTTGAAGCAAAGGATGTTATAGATACTGTGCAGACTATCTGTCTGGCCGATGGCAGCGAGCGTGATTTCACCAATGCAGAGTGCAAATATGCATACCGTCAGAGCATTTTCAAGAATGAATTGAAGGGGCAGTATGCCGTTACATACGTCTTGTTCACGCTCTCTAAGGTCTCGCAGCCAAAACTGGGCTACGGTGCTATTGCCCAAGAGGTTGAGCGTATGGGCGGCCCTACGCTTGAAAACATTCGCAAGGCAGTAATTGCAATACGTGACAGCAAACTTCCTGATCCAAAGGTTCTGGGTAATGCGGGCAGTTTCTTTATGAATCCTGTGATATCAGAGCATGAGTTCAATATAATAAGGAGTAACTATCCCGATGTGCCTTCATATCCTGCACCAGACGGGATGGTCAAGGTGCCTGCCGGCTGGCTCATTGAGAAGACAGGCTGGAAAGGCCGCTCGCTTGGTCCTGCAGCCGTATATGAAAAGCAGGCTCTGGTACTTGTAAACAATGGAGGTGCCACCGGTGCGGATATCAAGCACCTGGCTGACACCATTATCAAAGACGTAAAAGAGAAATTCGGAATAACCCTCTTAACAGAGGTTAATTACATATGAAACTTACTTTTCTTGGAACCGGAACATCAATAGGCATACCTGAAATGCGTTGCCATTGCCAGACCTGTCTGTCAACAGACCAGCATGACAAACGCCTCCGTACATCGGCTCTCATAGAGACTGATACCACAACAGTCATTATGGATTGTGGTCCGGATTTCCGTCAGCAGGCTTTAAAGGCAGGATTGGAAAACCTTGATGCTGTGATTGTTACGCATGAGCATTATGACCACATCGGGGGGCTTGATGACCTGCGTCCGTACTGCACCACTACCACTATTCCGATATATGCCGAGCGTAACGTGATGGATCATATCATACAGAGTATGCCGTACTGTTTCTGCAAGGACCGCAGTCCCCGCGTGCCTGCCATGGAACTGCGTGAGATTCACCCTGCAGAGAGTTTCCGGATAGGTGACCTTGAAATTCTGCCTATACGAGTCATGCACGGCAATCTGCCCATTCTCGGATTCCGGATAGGCAATCTCACGTACATTACCGACATGAAAAGCATTGATGAGGATAATTTCAAACTTATTGAGGGCACTGAGACTCTTATTGTCAATGCTCTGCATACCAAGGAACATCCCACACACCAGAATGTCCGCCAGGCTGTGCTGTTTGCAGAGAGAGTGGGGGCCAAAGAGACCTATTTCATACACATGAGCCACCGTGCGGGCATGCACAGCATCATGAACCAAAAGTTCCCGCCCCACGTCCAGTTTGCTTACGACGGGCTGGTACTGAATATCTGACACGGAAGGGACTGTCCCTATTGTGTCACTTTGAGCTGGAGTTCGTCAAGCTGTGACTGGTCAAGCGGGCCGGGAGCATCGAGCATCACATCGCGACCGGAGTTGTTCTTGGGGAATGCTATGCAGTCACGGATGCTGTCAAGACCGGCAAAGATGCTCACAAAGCGATCCAGGCCGAATGCCAAACCACCGTGAGGAGGTGCGCCGAACTTGAAAGCATTCATCAGGAACCCGAATTTGGCCTGAGCCTGCTCAGGTGTAAAGCCCAGAATCTTGAA
Organism: Bacteroidaceae bacterium; assembly: GCA_017551925.1. GTDB lineage: Bacteria > Bacteroidota > Bacteroidia > Bacteroidales > Bacteroidaceae > Colenecus. The sequence goes on from JAFZKA010000043.1 coordinate 82,731, forward strand.
TATGGTAGCCTGAAGTTTGCTGTCATGGATACGGATAGAGCCGCCACCAACCTCAATACCGTTGATGACCATATCATATGCATTGGCACGTACGCTAGCAGGATCAGTGTCCAGCAGAGGAACATCCTCAGGCTTGGGGCTTGTGAATGGATGATGCATAGCCATGAGGCGGTTCTCCTCATCACTCCACTCGTACATGGGGAAATCAATCACCCAGAGACACTTGAACTTGCTCTTGTCACGCAGCCCCAGTTCATCGGCCACCTTAAGGCGGAGTTCCGAGAGCTGCTTGCGGGTCTTCATGGCGTCATCACCTGAAAGGATAAGGATCAGGTCACCGGCCTCAGCGTTCATGGCAGCCTTAAGTTGCTGCAGAACCTCCTGGCTATAGAACTTATCTACCGATGACTTGACGCTGCCGTCAGCCTCAACGCGGGCATAAACCATACCCTTGGCACCTATCTGAGGACGCTTGACGTACTCTGTGAGAGCGTCAATCTGCTTGCGTGTGTATGTAGCGGCACCCTTGGCGCAGATACCGCCTATGTAAGCGGCACCGTCAAACACGCCGAATCCGTAGCCCTTGAGAACATCCATAAGTTCAACAAAGTGCATGTCAAAGCGCAGGTCCGGTTTGTCACTGCCGTAGTATTTCATTGCATCCTGCCAGGTCATACGCTGGAAGGGCTCTGTAAAGTCAATGTTAAGGATGCTCTTGAACAGATGCTTGGCCATAGCCTCAAATATCTGCAGTATATCCTCCTGCTCCACGAATGACATCTCGCAGTCAATCTGTGTGAACTCAGGCTGGCGGTCAGCACGCAGGTCCTCATCACGGAAGCACTTGGCTATCTGGAAGTAACGGTCAAAACCTGATACCATAAGCAGTTGCTTGAGAATCTGGGGGCTCTGTGGCAGAGCGTAGAACTGACCGGGATTCATGCGTGAAGGAACAACAAAGTCACGTGCACCCTCAGGGGTTGAATTTATAAGGATAGGGGTCTCAACCTCCATGAAGTTCAGGTCATCAAGGAACTTGCGTATCTCCATTACCATCTTGTGGCGCAGTTCCAGGTTCTTGCGTACGCACTGGCGGCGCAGATCAAGATAGCGGTATTTCATGCGAAGGTCATCACCGCCGTCGGTCTCATCCTCAATGGTAAAGGGAGGCGTATCGGCCGCATTGATGACATTCAGTTTGCTTACAAGAATTTCTATATCACCTGTGGGAATCTTGGAGTTCTTGCTTGAACGCTCGCTTACCTTACCGGTAATTTGGATTACGTACTCGCGTCCCAGGCGGCTGGCCTGCTCGCAGAGTGCGGCATCGGTAGCATCGTCAAATACAAGCTGGGTAATGCCATAGCGGTCACGCAGGTCAACAAAGACCATGCCACCCATTTTTCTTACTCTCTGCACCCATCCGGCCAGTGTCACGGTCGAGCCGGCATTGGTCAGACGAAGTTCTCCACATGTTTTTGATCTGAACATAAAGACAATTCCTTAAAAAGACCTGCAAATTTACCCCTTTTGTTTGAAAATCGCATAACTGAAATCCACTCTTTTTCAAGTACAGATTTGTTTATAGTAAGACTGATGTATGCTTATATTGATGGAAAATTATTAACTTCGCCCGATTTTTATATATATTTAAGGTATAAACTAACAAAGCCATAATAATGAAAAAGAGTTATTTCCGCTTGTCATTGGTACTTGTTTCGGTACTCGTCATGTTTGCGGGTTGTCGTAAGAACAAGGAATATGATGAGAATATGCTGCTTGGTACATGGAGCGCTACTGACGGTTATTCATATACGTTCAACAGTGACCATACCGGTTCATCAGGTGATGATGACGGTTCGCTTCCGTTTACCTGGGATCTTGATTCCGATGAACTGGCACTGCGTTTTACAGGTAGAGGTCAAGCCGGAAAATCCGCATACCTTACATTCGTTATCAAGGATCTGAGCGGAAACCGGATGGAAGCATATGATCAGAACGATCCAAGTCGTGAAACAATCATATTCAGAAGATGATGAATACCAAACTTAAAAAGACACTTAAGATAACGGGAATCACCCTTGGCTCCCTGTTGGGTCTTATATTGATAGCCATAGTTCTGGTCTGCTGTATTGTATTCACTTCATCAGGCCTCACTAAAGTGGCAGAGAAGGCATTGGACAAATATTCTCCTGCCCGTGCCAAAATTGATGACGTTGATCTGACTCTTGTCAAGTCATATCCGTTCCTGGGATTCCGCCTGAACGGCCTGGTCATTTATGATGATATGGAAGACTCCCCTAATGACACTCTGGCTGCCATTGACAAATTCACTGTTACGGTTGATTTCAAGACACTTTACAAAGAGCGTAAGATAATACTTACCAACCTTTTTGTCAGCGGAATAGAGGCCAACATCTTCACTGCGTCAGATGGCCGCTCCAACCTGGATGTATTCGGTGATTCAAAAGAAGAGAAACCCAAAAAGGAAGAAAGCGGCATGGATATCTATGCCGATCTGCAAAAAATATCCATAAAGGACGTAAATGCATCATACATAGATTTGCATAGCGGCATTGATGCCGGCGTTAACGGGATAGACATTGATCTGAAGGGACTGCTGAATTATGACAGCCTTGAGGCAAAGACAACAATCACCGTGGCATCAGTCATGGCATCGGTCAAAAATGATTCCATTGATGCGACCGCTGATATGGCAGCACTTAAACTTAACGGAAATCTGACCAAATATGCCGATGATGTAAAAGCAGATCTGACAATCACTCTCAAGGAATCATCAGCCCAATCAGGCACCATGAAGGCAGATCTGAATGACCTTAAGTTCGTAATAGACCAAATAGGGTTTGCTTTAGGAAAGGAGGGTCTCAAAGACTTGAATTCAGACTTTACTCTGACCGCCACGGATCTGTCATTCTCATCAGACGGAATAGCAACAACCACAGGTAAACTGTCAATGAAAGCTGATAAAGCCGTATTTACGGGTGACAGCGTTAATGTGAGCGGATTCAAGTTTGATTCACGCACCATTAAACTGGAACTTGAAGATACTGCCGGAACTATCACTAAAGCCGGTATTGACAAGGTTCTGCTTGCAATAGAGGGTGGATTGAAACTCAACATGTCAAATGTCAACTCAAATATGGCATTGACTCTTGAAGGTACAAAATTTGACAAAGGCGGTGAATCTCCAATCAGCGTTGTGACTGATAATGTGTCATTTATTGCCGACGGAAAGATTCGGGGCGATGATATTGCACTCAATTCAACGTTTGCAACCCCGTCACTGAATGTCACTATGGGCAATGATGTCTATGTGCCCGGCTGGTCATTGAGTCTTACCGTACCTCTTGAAACAAACAAGAAAATAAACCGTTTTGCCATCAATGAGGGTGCAAACGTAAATATTGACGGTCAGCAGATTGGTTTCAGCGCCAATGGAACACTTGGTGAGCAGCATGCTGTGGCCGGTCGCGCAAGAGTCAAGACTATTCATGATCTTGACATTGACAGACTGGTTTCAATGATTCCCGATGCATTCAAGGACGCGCTTGACGGCATTGACGTTCATGGAATACTTGGTTTGGAACTGAATGTAAAAGGCGCTGTAGGTGAGAATGGTCCGGTACTGGATGATGCCAGAGCCAAGTTGTCATTGAAGAATCTTGACGCTTTGCTTAATGATTCGCTCAAGGCGGTATCAGGCAAACTGTCAGCCGATATAACATATCCCAGTAAGGTTGCTGTTGACAAGAACCGTCAGACTGCTGATATAGTCCTGTTGGCTGCAGATCTGGCTGTTTCAATCATTGATTCGACCACTATAAATGCTTCATTTGACAATCTTGATCTGAATGCATCGGTGGCAGGTCTCAATGAGGAAACTGACAAGATGAATATCATACTTGACCTAAGGGCTGAGCAACTCAAGGCTGATATGGATACTATTTTCGGCGCACTTGAAAATGCCGATATCAGCGTTACGGTAGCACCTGCAGAAAATACTACCGCCATGATGGCGAATGTGGCGTTCAACGGGCTTTCTGCCACTATGGGAAGTGCAATGAGTGCCACCCTGGGCAAAACGACCCTTTTTGCCATGGCTCAGCATGACGAATCAAAGGATGATCTGCTGCTCAAGTGGAATCCGCAAGTCAAACTGACTCTTGAGGACGGCAGTGTTGAGATGCTTGATTCACCAATACTGTTGCCTGAACTTGACATGGATTTCTCTCTCGGCCGTTTCAACATTAATGACTGCCGTGTTGAGATTGACAATTCAGACATGATGCTCTGGGGTGACATATATAACATCGGCGAATATCTGGACGGTACAGGCTTGCTTACCGGTGAGTTGTTCCTTGAATCAGATTATGTTGATGTGAGCAAGATAATGAGTCTTACAAGCGCAGACAGTCAGGAAAATGTTGAAGTGGCAGAACAGGTCGCTACAGACCTTGAGGCTGGCAAAGACACCATTGCTCCGGCACCGTTCCTTGTACCGAAAGGCATTGATCTGACTCTTTACACCAATCTGTCTGAGATTAATTTCAACAACCATTCATTCAATAATGTAGGTGGTGATGTCACAATCAAAGATGGTGTGGTTGTATTACAGGAGTTAGGTTTCTCATCGGATGCCGCTGAGATGCAACTTACAGCAATCTATGAATCTCCGTCAGTTGATGATCTCTTTGTTGAACTTGATTTTCATCTGCTGAACATAGAGATTGATGAAATGATTGACCTGATACCTGCTGTTGACTCTGTTGTGCCTATGCTCAAATCATTCTCTGGCAAGGCTCAGTTCCATTTGGCTGTGGAAACCGGCCTGAAACCTGACTATATGCCTAAAATGTCAACTCTGATAGGTGCAGCGGCTATTGAGGGCCAGGATCTTGTTGTATTGGACAATGAGGTATTTGATGGTATTAAAAAGAAACTGTTGATGAGCAAGAATGCAAGGAACGTAATTGACAGCCTTGATGTTGAAATTCAGGTTCTGCGCAACAAAGTTGACCTTTATCCTTTCCTGATTCATATGGACCGATACCAGGCTGTGATAGGCGGAAGACACAACATCAACAAGGCTCTTGACTGCGGATATCACATCTCTTTGACTGACAGCCCGCTGCCAATAAGACTTGGTGTTGATATAGGTGGTCCTATCAATGATATTACGAAGAGTCCTCTCAAGCATATCAAACTGGTTCTGCCAAAGTACAACAAGCTCTTCAAGCCTGAAAAGCGTGGTAATACTGAAGAGAAGGTTCTTGAGATGAAACAGGATATCCTGAATACCCTGCGCGGAAACGTCAGATGAGTTAGGATTACCACCAGTCTGGACGGGTGAACTCGTACTGTTTCAGTTCATCCATCCAAGTCTGGTTAATGAATACTGAATCTGCGCGGTCAACGTACAGGATACCGTCCAGATGATCACATTCATGCTGGAATATAACGGCTGTATAGCCTTCAACGTGTTCTTTCTTAAGGTTGCCGGATCCCAGATCTGCATAAGATATAACCACATCAGTATTACGCGTAACCATACCGGCGTATCCGGGAACAGAGAGACATCCCTCAGGTCCGCGCCTTGTTTCACCATACAGGCTGTCTATACGGATATTTACGTAACATTCAAACGGCTCTCCCTCTTTATCAAGACGCTGCACCCATATAATACGGCGGTTTATACCCACCTGAGGCGCCGCAATTCCCACTCCGTCCTGTGACGGATCAGTCACGGTGCGGAGCATCTTGGCCATAAGGGTCTGGAGTTCCTGTGATTTCAGTTCCTGCATACTCACATCCACGCTTGGAGTGCGCAATATCACGCTGTCATCAGGCAGCGTAGTGACAAACATTACCGAATCAGACCTGTCAATGATTGTAAGTTCACGCTTTGACCAACCGTTACTGTTACAAGCACTGATAAACATTGTCACAACAAAAACCAGAGATAAACTCCAACCGCGAACAATATACCTAGTCATATATCCTATTTTTTTCTGCAAATATACATATTCCATGATTGCTTCCCCATTTGCAGAAGCAGAACTGTCAGTTTGGGGAGTATCAGCAACACGGCGTATAGCGCCAGACCTTGGGAGGATCCCGTAAAAACGGCGCTTGTCTGACGACGAATAGACACCGAAGGTGGCTATGATGGAGGAGTTCGCCGTTTAGGGTCCGGAAAGGTATGGCGTAGCCGTGGAGCGTTTACTCCCCAAACAGACAGTTCTGCGTTGCCCACCAAAGGAACTGTCCGCATTAGGAACCGTCCCTAATGCGGACAAAAAGAAGATTTACAAATTGTGTTTTCAATTAGAAAAATAATATTACCTTTACACCGAAATTAGAGGTTTAACTTAAAAATTGCACTAATTGGGTGCAGAAACGACACGAAAGTGAATACATTATTCTACCAAATTCTCACAATTCTTGGCTGCTTGGCCCTTTTTCTTTGGGGCATGAGTCTGATGAGTAGCAGCCTTCAGAGATTTGCAGGCAAGGGCCTGCGTTCCTTTATTGAAAAAATGACGTCCAACACCGGTAAATGCCTTTTTACCGGTTTTTTAGTGACCGTACTCGTGCAGTCATCGACCGCCACGACACTTATGCTGGTAAGTTTCGTAAATGCGGGACTCATGACATTGCGCAGTGCCATCGGCGTAATTATGGGTGCCAACATAGGTACCACGGTTACAGCATGGCTGTTTGCTGTCAGTATGGACGGTACATTCAGTCTTGGAGCGATAGCGATTCCTATCATATTCATAGGATTCGTGCTTACATCATTCTTCAAGAAACAGAAAACCAAGGATTTCGGTTCATTCCTGATAGGATTCGCACTCCTGTTCCTTGGACTCAGCATGGTAAAAGGATATGCCGATCCGCTGCTCCGCAGTGATGCTGTAGCCAATTTCCTTGCCCCGTTGACCCATACAGCACTCAGCACACCTATTTTCATTCTGATAGGTGCTGTCATGACATTCTGCCTGCAGTCATCGGCCGCCGCTACAACCATTGCGATGCTGTTGCTGTCAAGCGGTGTCATTACATTCCCCAATGCCGTAGCATTCATATTGGGTGAGAACATCGGCACAACAATTACATCAAACCTTGCTGCAACATCAACCAATGTCAGTTCCAAGCGTACGGCACGTGCACACCTGGTATTCAACCTGTTCGGTTCCGTACTGGTGATTTTGCTGTTCAGGCCTTATATGATGCTGAATGCGCATATAGTTGAGTTGTTCGGATTCCCCAATCCTCTTACGGCCGATTTCAACATACTCTCCCAGGCTGGTCTGCAGGGCGAGGCTCTTAGGGCACAGACAGCGCTTGCCAGCAGTCTGCCATACAGCGTGGCTATAGTACATACTCTGTTCAATGTCATAACGACCCTTATTCTGGTATGGTTCATACCGCAGTTGGAGAAACTGGTCATGAAGATGGTACCCAACAAGGAAGAGGAGAAAGAGGTATTCCATCTTGTATATATTGAAAAGGGTAACGCCAATCTGGCTGAATTGTCCATCACTGAGGCCCGTAAGGAAATTAACCATTATGCTGAGATATGCACCAAGGGATTCGGATATGTACGTCAGGCCATTCATGAATCAGAGACTGATAATTTTGAGGAATTCAGGCAGAAACTTGTCAAGTATGAGGAGATTACTGACCGCATAGAGTTTGAAATAGCCTCATATCTTAACCAGGTAAGCCAGAATGAGATATCAGAGCAGGCCCGTATGCAGGTCAAGGCCTATTTCAAGATTATTGGTGAGTTGGAGTCTCTGGGAGATTCCGGTGAAGCCATTTCACGTCTGCTGCAGCGCAAGCGTGACCATAGCAAGGTATTCAACGAACTAATGTTGCAGCGTATTGATGAAATGCTTGAAACCATGCAGAATGCCTATAACGTCATGAACGCAAATCTGGCTCTGTCAAACGTAACAGATATTTCAAATGCTTATCAGGCAGAGGATGCCATCAACGTGATGCGTGACCGTCTGCGTGAGGAACACCTCAAGAACATGGAGGTCAAATCATATGATTATACCGCAGGCGTATATTACTTTGATCTGATTCAGGAACTTGAGACTATGGGAGACTTTATGATCAATATCTCACAGGCTCTTGTAGGACTGAACGTGTAATCAACAGACAATCATACCAAAAACAAATTTTAGCACAAAAATCTTTGTTATATCCCGATTTAAGCAGAAATTTGCAGCCGTAATTTTTCAGGGTGGGGCGCAATTCCCCGACCGGCGGTAAAGTCCGCGAGCCGAAAGGTTGAACCGTTGCAACTACGGTACCGACAGTACAGTCTGGATGGAAGAAATAATTATGAAGATCAAAACTATCGGGTCAGGCGTCATTGCGCCTGCAAAACTCATTTATGCCAAGGGCGTGAATGAGACATCATCAGAGTTTAGTATTTCGGCTTTTGCCGGCAGTTTGTCATCATCCGGACTCACAAGGTTCGCATGTATGCTTTTTGTGTGGCTGATGGTTGCGACAGGAGCATTGGCACAGAATACTACTGCAACTTTAAGTGGCTCTGTAAAAGACGAATACGGCAGTCCGATTGAAGCAGCTTCAATTCAGGTAAGCAACAATGATAACGGAACTAATTACGGTGCTGTTACAAACCGTTTCGGAATTTTCTCGCTGTCTGGACTCAGGCCTGGAAACTATAGCGTAAGTATAAGTTTCATAGGTTTTATAGGTCAGAAATTTGAGGATGTGGTCTTGTCTATAGGTGAGGATTATAACATTAATGTGGTGCTGAAAGAGGATACACAGAACATTCCAGAGGTAACCATAAGCGGCGGAAGCATTTACTTTAATGAAACACGTACCGGACAGACATATAATGTGAACAGTCAGTCCATGTCAATGCTGCCGTCAGTAAAACGCAGCCTGCTTGATTATACAAGGCTGTCTCCGTACAATGGCATTGACAATACTATGGCCGGACGAGACGGACGCGGAACAGCCCTTACCATTGACGGTGCTGTCATGAACAACAGTTTCGGTCTGTCATCGGACCTGCCGGGTGCAGGCACACCGATATCCATTGACGCTGTTGATGAGATGCAGGTGGCCATTGCACCGTTTGATGTACGTCAGAGTAACTTTACCGGTGGCGGCATAAACGTAATCACCAAGTCAGGAACCAACACGTTGAAGGCTACGGCATATACCTATTTTACCAATGAAAAGATGCGTGGCAATACGATTGACGGCTATGATCTGGGCGACAGGGCAAAGGAAAGCAGCACAACCTATGGCTTTACACTTGGCGGTCCTGTTTTCAAAAACAGACTGTTCTATTTTGTAAATGTTGAAAACAAAAAGACTCCGGGTGTTATTTCAGAATACAAACTCTCAACCGACGGAACAGGTGACGGCGGTAAGATGATAAGCCGTGTAACCGCTGCCGATATGGAACGTTTCAGTGAGGCCTTGGCTGCGTACGGTTATGATGCCGGCGGATATGATCTGACGAACGGAGATCAGACAAACACCAAGATGCTGGCCCGCATAGATTGGAATATATCTGATAATCACAATCTTATGCTCCGATATAATTGGACCGGCAATACCCAATGGAATACTCCTAACGCCAGGAGTACGGTGGGAACAAAGGCTGCATCGGAACGAATTTCAGAGAACGCATACGCTTTCCGCAACAACTGTTATACAATCAATGACAATGCATGGTCTGCAGTTGCTGAACTCAACAGCCGTTTTGGCGGGAAAGTAACCAATAATCTGCTTTTGACGGTATCAGACGTAAGTAACTTAAGGAATTCAGAATCAGATTGGTTCCCTCATATCGATATACGCAAGGACGGCGATGCTTTCATGAGCGCCGGATATGAACTTTTCTCAAACGGCACAGGCAACTATGTACGTACATACAGCGTATCAGATAATGTGCGTTGGACTTTTGCCCATAGCACACTGACAGCGGGAATCAGTTATCAGTATCAGAAGGGTGCCACTAATTACAAGATGTACGGAACTGGCTATTACCGTTATCTTTCACTTGATGATTTCATCAATCAGAAAGTTCCGGTTGCATTCGGCATGACATTTGCTTATGACGGGGTTGATGATCCCGCTTCAAGGACATCATTCGGACAGACAGCCCTGTTCTTACAATCAGAAACTCAGGTAAACAATAATCTGACAGTCACTTATGGCATCAGAGCCGATTACATGGAGTATTATGAGAAACTTGCCACCAATGAGTCATATAAGGCTATTGACTGGACGTATCACTTCAGAGCAATAGGTTCAGAACTGAAAGATTATAAGGCACCTGTCATTGATAATGGTATGTGGCCCAAACAGAACGTACAATGGTCGCCCAGAATCGGGTTCAATTATGATGTGACAGGAAACGGCCGACTGGTCTTGCGCGGAGGTGCCGGCTTGTTTACAGGACGTATTCCGCTGGTGTTCTTTGCTACAATTCCAAACAGCAGCGGTATGCTGCAGAACACGGTGGCGTTCAACAAGAAAAATGATGATCCCACTTTGGCAAATGCAGTTCTTGACGGCTTGGAAAACAACTTTCAATATACAGAACAGGGTCTGAGAAACTATCTGGAATCAAAAGGCGTGCAGATGGAGGCAAATCCGAATCCTGTCTTGAACGGTGCCTCAATTACCGGTATCGACCCTGATTTCAAACTGCCCCAGGTAGCAAAGTTCTCATTTGCAACCGATGTGGAGTTGGGGCTCTCATTCCCGGCATCACTGACTCTTGAAGGTATTTTCAACAAGGATATCAATGCCGTTTACGTTGAAAACTACAACCAGACGCACATTGACAACGCCAAAAGATTCAGCGGCATTGACGGACGTGCTGATTTCAATGATGCAGATGCTGTAAGCGCGGTCGTAAACAAGACGAACGGTGCCATGGTCATAAGCAATACTGATAAAGGTTACAGTTGGTCTGCTGCCGCAACATTCAGGGCAGAACCTGTACGCAATCTCAAGGCTGAGATTTCATATATCCATATGGTTTCAATGTCTGTATCTGATATGAAAGGCTCTGACCTTAAATCAACATGGAGCAATGTTCCCAATGTAAATACCCCCAATGAGATGGTTCTGCGTTCATCGGCATACGTTATTCCTGATAAGGTAACCGCATCTGTGACCTATAGGATCAATTATGCCAGGAATAAGTTCATGAGCACAGATATCGGACTGTTCTATACCGGTCATACTGCAGGCAAATACAGTTATACATTTACAAATGACATGAATGGTGACGGTGTATCAAATGACCTGATATATATTCCAAAATCAAAAGAAGAACTGCAGTTTGCTGATATTACGGGTAAAGACAAGAACGGTAATAATGTGGTACTCTATACAGCAGCAGAGCAGCGCGATGCATTCTGGGATTTTATAGAGCAGGATTCATATCTGAGCAGTCATAAAGGAAAATATGCCGTTGCAAACGATGCGCTTATGCCTTGGATCAACCGCTTTGACCTGCATCTGGCCCAGAACTTCAATGTAGGTGCACTCATCGGCTCCAAACATAACAATGAGACACTTCAGTTCTCACTTGATATTATGAATGTAGGCAATCTGCTCAACAACAGTTGGGGAGTTACAAATACACCAACTGCCTGCAACAACGGCAAGATACTCAATTTTGTCGGGACCGATAATTACAACTATCCTGTATATACGATGGCTACAAACAGTAAAGGCCTTATTTCCAAGACCTTTGAACCGCTCAAATCAACCGCCAACTGCTGGTATCTCCAACTGGGCGTAAAACTGATCTTTGATTAAGAATCTGTTTGAATTCTAAATACAGAGTAAGGCTATTGAGACCGCAGCGAGTACGATGCCAAGTACTTGATGCGGTTTCAATTTTTCATTGAATGCCAACCAGCCTACGATTGCTCCTATAGCCACAATTCCTATATTGTGTATTGGGAAGAGCAGTGAAGAGTCAATCGTCTTCATGGCCAGCATCAGGGTATAGGTGCAGAAATAGTTGACTATACCAAGGGCCATACCTCCGATGATGTTTTTCAGAAGCACGGGAGAACGTTTGCCGTCATCGCCCTTCTTGAAAAATGAATATGAGCAGAACAGCATTGCCACAAAGAATACAGATGCTGTTACGATTGACAGTTCACTGTTGATAACCTGCTCTGAAAGACCGGCAGCAGTATCATTTACGGTAACCCTGTGCTGCAATACCTTAAGGAATGAGTTGCTGGCACCGAACATCAGGAACACTGTGATGGGAGCAAGAATATCCAGCAAGGAGTATTTGTGGCCGCTTTCAGGTCTGTCGGTCCAGATGGTCAGAGTCATTGCTACAAGTACAAGGCAGATGAGCAGCCATTTGGGCCTGGCACTGCCCTCAATGAGTATGTATGACACAATGATAGGGATGACCATTGATGCACGGCTGCACACGGTTGAAATGGCCACACCTACGCGGCGGGTGGATTCAGACAGCATCACCATACCTGCCATAAAGATGAATCCCAGTATGATGACTGCTCCCAGCCAATCGGCTTTAAGGGGATTGACTATAACCTCGCTATGCAGTGAGAACAGGATTCCAAGAACAAACGCAGTCAGGTAGTTGAAGAAAATAGCCTGATTTGAATCAATATTCTTACGATGAAAAATCTTGAATACGATTGAGAACATTGCGGTGAGTACGGTCGCAATGATCAGAAATAAAATACCTACAAGTGTCATAATTGGTTAGAAGTCTGTATTTACTAGGTAAAGATAGAAAAAGAATCTATTATAATCACTAACTTTGCACGCTGAAAAAAGATTGTTATTTATTATTGAAATGAAAGTAATTAGGATTTTTGCCTCATTTGTTGCTATTTTTGCAATGGTGGCATGCACAGGAAACAAAAAACAGAATGTTATGACAAACCGCGAACCCGCTGATATTATGGTGGTTGTGGATCTGCAAAAGGATTTCATTGACGGGAATCTTCCTGCAACCGATGGTACCCGCGTAGTGGAACCTATCAAGAACGTCCTGACCAAGTTTGACAGAGTATATTTCACTCTTGACTGGCACCCATGGAACCACTGCTCATTCAAGGCTAACGGCGGAATATGGCCACAACATTGCGTACGCTACACCGTAGGTGCAGCACTTCCTGATGGCATACTGGATAATCTGAACATTGAGAATGTTGAGTTCCTGCCCAAGGGCCAGGCTCAGGACAAGGAGGAGTACGGTCAGTTTGAAAACACCAAGGGTAATAACCAGAATCTCTTTGTAAAGGGTGATAAGGTTGTAGTATGCGGCATTGCAGCCGAGTATTGCGTTCTGGAGACACTCAAGAACCTGGTTCGTCTGAGCAAGGAGGTCGGTTTTGAACTTTCAGTATATCTTGAGGGAGTGGCCTCAATCGAGAGCAACGAGCCTCTTGTTACATACATGAAAGAGAATAATATAAAGATTTATAAATAAGGATTTTATGGAGAGCATGCCTATAATCAGTATGCTGGAGAATGATCTCTACAAATTCTCCATGTCATACTATTATCAACGGACCACCCCAGAGGGTATCGGCACATTCAGTTTCACTGACCGCAACGGCCAGAAGTTCACTCAGGGCTTTGTAAACCTCTTGCGCAAGGAGTTTAAGAAACTGGAGACACTTGCCCTTACCGATGAGGAGTTCAACTGGTGTCTCTCCAATATCTATTTTATACCTCAGTGCTACTTTGAATGGCTCAAAGGATTCAGGTTCAACTCTGACATAATTGACATATCACTTGACCAAGAGGGGCATTTGCACATTGAGGCCAAGGATCTAATCTACAAGGTTACTCTGTATGAAATACCAATACTAAGCACAGTATCAGAGGTTTATTACAGCCTCTATGAAAAGACTGAGCCGGATTGGGAATTCATTGACAAGCAACTTGAAAAGAAGGTCGCCATATCTAATGAAAACAAACTCAAGTTTGCCAACTTCGGTATGCGCCGCCGTTACTCTCATGAGGTTGAGGATCATGTCACAGAGTATCTGACACGTCATGCAAAGTACTTTATCGGCTCATCAACCGTCTATTTCGCTATGAAATACCAGTCTATCCGCAAGGACCTGAAGCCGATAGGCACCATGGCTCATGAACTTATGATGGCTACAGCCGCATTCATGGGCCCCAAGGAGGCAAACTACTACGTTATGCGCCACTGGGCCGAAATATTCGGCGGAAACATGGGTACAATGCTGCCTGACTGCTTCACGACCCGCGTGTTCCTGCGTAATTTCTCACTTGATATGGCAAAACTGTATGACGGTGTGCGTCATGACAGCGGTGATCCGTTTGAGTTCGGTGACAAGATCATTGCCAAGTATGAGTCATATCATATTGACCCCATGACCAAGTCAATCGTGTTCAGTGATGCTCTTGATTTTGACCGCGCTCTGGCTATCCAGAAGTACTTTGAGGGTAGGATAAAGGTTTCATTCGGTATCGGCACCAATCTTACCAATGATGTAGGCACAGTCAAGCCTCTCAATATTGTGATGAAACTCAAGACCTTCCAGGTTAACCCGCGTCAGCATGTTTATCGCTGCGTAAAACTGTCCGATACTCCGGGCAAGGAACTTGGTGATCCCGATGAGGTTCACTCATACAAAGTCATCCTGGGCCTGATTTAAATTTCTCGCAGATATTTATTTTCTCGCAGAAATTTTCTGTAACTTTGCAGCGCACTTTAAGGAAAGGTGATGAACATCAGGGAAATAATTGACGCCCTTGAGAGATTCGCGCCTCTGCCACTGCAGGATGATTACGATAATTCAGGCTTGCAGGTTGGAACTACAGAGACCGAAGTTTCAGGGGTTTTATTGTGTCTGGATGTGACCCGTCAGGTTGTTGACGAGGCCATAAAGAACGGATGCAATATGATTATTTCACACCATCCGCTGCTGTTCCGTCCGCTCAAAAAACTTACCGATGACAACATCGGCAGCATAGTAATGAATGCTGTGCGTGCCGGAATAACCATCTACGCAAGCCATACAAATCTGGATAATGCCTCAAAAGGCGTTAATATGCGTATAGCAAGCGTTTTGGGATTGACAGATGTCAAGCCGCTTGTCGAACAGCCCGACGGTAACGGTGCCGGCATTATCGGCTTTTTCAAAGAGCCTCTTTCCGAGCAGCAGTTGCTGGCACTTATCAAGCAGAAATTCGGCGTGGCATGCATCAGACATAATGGTGAACTCGGGCGTAAGATAAGCCGCATGGCCGTATGTGGTGGAGCAGGTGCATTTCTGGCTGATAAGGCAATAGAGCAGGGGGCTGATGCCTTTATGACCGGCGAGATAGGTTATCACCGCTTCTTTGGATATGACGGCATAATCAAACTGATTGAAACCGGCCATTTTGAGAGCGAGCAGTTTACTGTTGATCTCATTGCCGATATCCTGAAAGAGTCATTCCCTGCATTAAAGACTGTAAAGACATCAATTAAGACGAATCCGATAAATTATTACATATAATTATGGCTACAAAAGACATTAAAAAAGACCCGTCAGAGTATTCTGTAGAGGAGAAACTTCAGTCACTGTACCAGTTGCAGACCATGCTGACTGAGATTGACAAGATTAAGACACTGCGCGGCGAACTGCCTCTTGAGGTTCAGGACCTTGAGGATGAGATTGCCGGTCTGACCACACGTATTGAGAAGGCCAGTTCTGATGTTGTTGAAATGAGCAAGGGCGTTGCTGAGAACAAGAACGTTATTGAGGTTTCAAAAGCCGCTATTGCCAAGTATCAGGAGCAGCAGGATCATGTAAGCAACAACCGTGAGTTTGACTCACTCAACAAGGAGATTGAGTTCAAGAACCTTGAGGTTGAACTTGCAGAGAAGCGTATCCGTGAGTTTACAGCAGCCATCAATGCCAAGAAAGAGGACATTGAGAACAACAAGGCTCTGGTTGAGGAGAAAAAACAGGATCTTGAGGTTAAGAAATCAGAACTTCAGGAGATTATTGAGGAGAACCGCCAGGAGGAGGAGAGACTGCGCGAAAGATGTAAAGCCCTTGAACTGAACATTGAGCCGCGTCTGCTCCAGTCATTCAAGCGTATCCGCAACAATACACGTAACGGTCTGGGTATCGTTTATGTACAGCGCGAGTCTTGTGGCGGTTGCTTCAACAAAATTCCGCCACAGCGTCAGCTTGATATCCGCATGCGCAAGAAAATCATTGTTTGCGAGTACTGCGGACGTATCATGATTGATCCGGAACTTGCCGGTGTTAAGGAGGAGGTCAAGAAAGTTGAGGCTCCCAAGCGTCGCACCCGCAAGGCTGCTGCTGAGGACGAAGAATAATATCATATCCAATTGATAATTGACAATTGACAATTGAAAAAAATGACGGTCCTTTGGATCGTCATTTTTTATGTCGCGGGCTGTTTTACACAGGTTCTGCGTATTAATTGTCAATTGTCAATTATCAATTGTCAATTTTGTTACAGTTCTGCGTAGGAGGGAATGTCCTGGAGAAATGTGTATTTCCCTGCAGCATAATCCATCTTAACACAATAGTGCTTGAGCCCGTTGCTGACAATCAGGTAATCTACATGCAGAACCAGATTGTAGCGTGCAATCTGATCAAACACCTTTTGTGATATCGTTACAGTGGGGGCCTTGTATTCAATAATAACCTTGGGCTGCCCAGCCTTGTCATATACCACAGAGTCACATCGGCGACTCATGCCGTTCAATTCTATGCCTTGTTCGTTTGCTATGTGTGAAATAGGGTAGCCTTTGTGGTTAACTATGTATGCAACAAAGGCTTGTCGAACATTTTCTTCGGGTGTCAATGCGGTCCAGAACTTGCGAACGGGGTCCCAAATTACGGATTTGCCCGCCTGTTCGGATATTTTTGCCTCAAATGGTGGTAAATTTAAATTATCAGTCATATCTTTGTATCACTGCGAAGTTAATAATTAGATTTGAAATGGCAACATCGGGAAGCGCATACCGCAAGATTATAAATGAACTTGAACAGGGGAAATGTCAACCCATATATTTTCTGATGGGTGATGAACCGTTCTTTATAGATTCAATAGCAGAATATATAAGGGAACATGCCCTCCCTGAAGAGGCCAGGGATTTCAACCAGATTGTTCTATACGGGAATGAGACTTCAATGAATGAAGTGATTCAACGTGCCAGAGCATATCCAATGGGGTATGACCGTCAGGTAATCATTGTCAAGGAGGCGCAGCACCTGATGAAAAAGGATTCAGATTCAGCCGGGAGTTCATCGGATATTCTTAGTTCCTATCTGAAACAGCCTCAACAAAGTACAGTTCTGGTGTTCTGCTATAAAAACGGTTCTCTGGATAAGCGCAAAAAGATTGTACCGATAATAGAAAAGGCCGGTGTTCTGTTTGAGTCAAAGAAAGTCAGGGATGAAGACTTGCCTGCTTTTATTGAGGAATTCCTGACAGAGCGCAGGCTAAAGATGTCTCCTAAGGGCATGTCAATGATGAGTGAATCAGTTGGAGCGGATCTGAGCCGAATGAACGGAGAACTTGAGAAACTTGTAACTGCTCTTCCGGCCGGTACAACTGAAATAACCCCGGAATTCATAGAGGAACATGTTGGTGTTAGTAAGGATTTCAACATTTATGAGTTCCGCGAAGCTATCATCAATAAGAATGTCCTGAAAGCGAATAAGATTGCAGCGTATTATGAGAGCAACCCCAAGACATATCCCATGCAACTTGTTACGGCGGCTATTTTCCCGTATTTTGCCAATCTTATGCTTGCTTTTTATTCTCCCGATAAGACCGATAGGGGTATTGCAGACCAACTTGACCTTAAAAGTACATGGGGAGTAAGGGATTACACGACAGGAATGAGAAACTATACCGCTACACAAACCATGAAAATAATCAGCACCATCCGCAAGTATGATGCAAAATCAAAAGGTGTGGATGCAACGTCAAACACAGGTGAGGGGTTGCTAAAAGAACTTCTTTTCCTGATTCTCCACTAAACTTTATTATATATAGACCACTGTGGTCTATCTTAGTTGTTTCTGAGATTTTAAAATTTACGTATAAGAGTAGGAGTTTGCGTCAAATTTTGAAATCTCAGCAATCAGGTGTTTTTCCTTCTGTTACAGTTGTTCCATTTAATTCTTATTAACATATACATTTGTTATTAAAAGTGCAAATTTGACATTTGTATTGAGGTGTTGAATGTGTAAGATTGGTAACATTTGTGTACGCAATATACATCCATCTCAAGGCGACGTACTGACATTGCTGTAACTATGCAAAATTGCATACAAAACATGTATTTGATAATAAACAATTGAGAATCAAGTATATTAAGATGCGTAACATAAACTTGTAAATCAAGAATTCAATAAGGTTTATGCATTTCTTGAAAAAGACCGTGAAAAACATATTTTGTTTAGTAATAAGCAAAGGAAAATCAATATTTTACTTTAAATATCTAAAGTAAATTACAAGGCTAGCAGTAGGCGATCCTGCGTCAGTTCTGGTATATGCAAAAGGGTATTGAAACAAATGTCTGATTTTACAAATGTGTTATTGTCTAAAATTACACAAATGTAAATTTGTATTTTACAAAAATTCATCATACATTTGTTTCAATCATTTTTTGAGTAAAAGAAGGCATGAAAGAGAGACTTATAGAACTGATGAATTTGTTGAATTGTACACCAACCCAGTTCGCAAATGCTATTGGAGTTCAAAGAGCGACACTCCAACATATTTTAAACGGTAGAAATGAACCCAGCCTGAAAATCATAATGGCGGTTCATGACGGTTTTCCTCAAGTTGACCTTGAATGGCTTTTGTATGGTAAGGGTAATACTTTTGGTGAAGTATCTCCTCAGAGCAAGGAAAATCATAATTATCCCCTTTTCCCGGATATTGAGAGCACGGTTTTTAAGACAAACGGCAAGGAAAATCACGAATTTACAAATGTCAAAGAGGAAAAGAGCCACGGAATGCCAAACAAAAGAACTAATAATAAGGCAGTTAGCGCCGGTTCAGACCTAGCGTCTGACAAAGTGCCAAAGAGAATAAAAGAGGTGGTTATTTTCTTTGAAGACGGCACTTATCAAAAAATTTCAACGGATTTAAAAAAATAATACGGATTTTTTGATTTTTTAGAATTTGGTAGTTATATTTGCTCAAAAGAAACCAATTAATAATTTACGCTATGAAAAAATATCTATTTGCTCTCCTGATTACTACACTCTGTTTTACAGGGTGCCGTTCAAGTAAAGACGTCTCCAAGTCCAATCAAAATGAGGTATGGCAAACAATGCTCGTCAAGCAGATTGATGCTCAGGTTCAGGATCAGATTATAACGGTTAAGTACAACAACGGTACTACTCTATGCTACAAGATTCTGGATAACTTTGGCAATGTAACCCTTACCTGGGACAGAACAAACGGCCGCAAGAATTTTGACGACGGTCCAAGTTCTTATAAAGGTGACATCAGTATCCCGTCATTCATTGTTACCGGTGAAAATGATGACTTTGTTTTCCGTGTAATGGAAATAGATCAGAATGCTTTCTACGGCTGCACCGAGGTTACCTCAATTGATATCCCGTACAGTGTTTTACGTATTGTAAATGATGCATTTAAAGGATGCTCAGGCGTAAAGGCCTATACTGTTAACGAAAACAACCAGTCTTATAAGGATGTTGATGGCGTGCTGTTCAGTAAGGACAACAGGATGCTTGTCAAATATCCCGCCAAGAAACAGTTGACTGATTACGTCATTTCAGAAGACGTATCTTTGATCTGTACCGAGGCATTCATGGACAATTCATATCTTAAAAAGATATATGTCGGTAACTTTGTTACTGCTATAAGTGACTTTGCATTCAAGAACTGCACTGCCCTTGAAGAGGTTGAACTTGGCGGTAATGTCAGAATCCTTGGATCAGAATCATTCAAGAACTGCCCCAAACTTTCTCTTATCAACTCACACGGCATGTGGCCGCCTCACAACAGCCCCACGGTGTTTGATGATGAGACCAAGCAGAATGCCAAACTGTATGTTCCAAAAGGCCAGTTGATGAACTATAAGAGGCGTTTGGAGTGGAGAGACTTCAAGAACGTACAGGAATATTAAACAAATTGAGAGTTAAAAAAAAGCGTTCGATTTCGAACGCTTTTTTTATTCTCAATTAAAAGAACTACCTTCGCGGTACATTTAAAGAATTATGAAGAAGTATCAATCAGATATGGTGGTAGTGGACAACGTTATGGTTGGCCCCTGCGCCACACTTCTGACTCTGCAGTATCCCGGCACACTTCCGGATATGGTTGCGGGACAGTTTGCAGAGTTGCAAGTTCCGTCGGCAAAAGTACTTTTACGCCGTCCTATCTCAATACACGCCATAGACCGCGATAAGAACCTTGTAGAGTTCATTATACAGATTGTAGGTGAAGGTACGCAGTCACTGGCATCGGCTAAAACCGGCGATGTCATAAATGTGCTTCTGCCATTAGGAAACGGTTTCGGATATCGCAGCACTCACGTTTCAAGGCCATTGCTTATTGGCGGAGGAGTTGGTGTGGCACCTTTGCTGTTCCTAGGCCAGGATTTTGCAGAACATGGTATCAAGCCTACATTCCTGTTTGGAGGCCGCACAGAGAATCTCATTTTGCGAAAAGACGAATTCATGAAATACGGCGATCTGTTCATGACTACCGAGGATGGCTCCGCCGGTGAAAAAGGTTTCGTAACGAATCATAGCCTTTTGCTTGACAATGAGCAGTTTGACAGAATATATGCTTGTGGTCCTACGCCCATGCTCAAGGCTGTTGCTCGCTGGGCAATGGAGCATGAAATAGCCTGTGAGGTGTCACTTGAACACAAGATGGCGTGCGGAATAGGCGCCTGCCTGTGCTGCGTGGAGGATACAGCCGACCAGGGCAATGTATGTGTATGTAAAGAAGGTCCGGTTTTCACAATAGACAGACTGAAATGGTTCAACTGAATACTAAGATAGGCTCTCTTGAGCTCAAGAACCCGGTGATGACCGCATCGGGCACATTCGGGTACGGCACTGAGTATGCTGATTTCATGGATATAAACCGTTTGGGCGCTATAATAGTAAAAGGTACAACGCTCAATCCACGTCAGGGCAATCCGTATCCCCGCATGGCTGAGACTCCATCGGGAATGCTCAATGCCGTCGGCCTTCAGAACAAAGGGGTTGACTACTTTGTGGATCATATCTATCCTGAGGTCCGTAAGATTGAAACAAATATCATAGTAAACGTATCAGGCTCATGTATAGATGATTACGTTCAGACCGCAAGCATAATCAATACTCTCGATGACATACCTGCCATAGAACTCAACATATCATGCCCCAACGTAAAGCAGGGCGGTATGGCTTTCGGTGTAAAGCCGGAGAGTGCCGCACAGGTTGTAAGTGCCGTACGCAAGGCCTATGATAAGACTCTGATAGTGAAACTGTCACCTAATGTGACTGATATTACAGAGATTGCACGCGCGGTTGAGGGTGCAGGTGCTGACAGCGTATCACTCATCAACACTATGCTGGGTATGGCTATCGATGCCGAAAAGCGCAAGCCAATCCTTTCAACCATTACCGGCGGCATGAGTGGTCCAGCTGTTAAACCCGTGGCTCTACGGATGGTTTGGCAAACTGCAAAGGCTGTCAAGATTCCGGTAATTGGTCTGGGGGGAATCTGCTCTGCAACTGACGCTATTGAGTTTCTTCTGGCTGGCGCCTCGGCAATCCAGATAGGTACGGCCAATTTCATTGATCCCTCTATCTCTGAGAAAGTCATTGACGGCATAGCTGACTACCTGCAGCGCCATAATTTCAATTCCGTCCAGGACATCATCGGTGCTCTAGAGTAAATCGGGACGGAGGCGTTTGGTACGCTCAAGGGATTGCTGGAATTCCCATTCATCTATCAGGGCTTGGTTACCTGATAATAACACATCGGGAACTTTCCAGCCTTTGTATTCGGCGGGACGGGTATAGACGGGCGGGGCAAGCAGGTTGTCCTGGAAGGAGTCTGACAGGGCGGACTGCTCATCGGAAAGAACACCCGGAATTAATCTTACAATACTGTCTGTCATCACGGCAGCGGCAAGTTCACCTCCGGTAAGTACGTAATCACCTATACTTATCTCGCGGGTAATCAGATGCTCGCGTATGCGGTAGTCAATTCCTTTGTAGTGACCGCACAGTATTATCACATTTTCAAGCAGTGACAGGCTGTTGGCAATCTTCTGATTGAACTGCTCGCCATCGGGTGAGGTGTAGATAACCTCATCGTAATTGCGTTGTGATTTGAGATCGGTAATGAGACGGTCAATGGGTTCAATTTTCATTACAAGACCGGCGCATCCGCCAAAGGGGTAGTCATCGGTTTTGTGATGCTTATCTGTAGTGTAATCCCTTATGTCATGCAGATGAATCTTGGCAAGACCCGCTTTCTGGGCGCGTGCCATCATTGAGCAGTTAAAGAAACCCTCAAGCATATCCGGGAATACTGTAAGAATATCTATACGCATATACGCACATTGTACCGTTTCAGTCTGCAAAAATACAAATTTTATGAGTAAATTCGCGGTTTGAAAACAGCACTTTCAAGACAAGGTCCTAAAAATGAGCGAAACAGAACGGATAATACAGTTGCGTGAACTGCTCCACAAGTACAATAATCTGTACTATGTGCAGAACGCTCCCGTTATTTCCGATATTGAGTTTGACGGACTCATGCATGAACTCATAGACCTTGAGGCAAAGCATCCTGAACTGTACGATTCCAATTCACCCACACAGCGTGTAGGCAGTGATCTGAGCAAGGGTTTTGAGCAGGCTGAGCACCGTTATCCCATGCTTTCACTTGATAACACCTACAGTGAGCAGGAGGTTCGTGATTTCTTTCAGCGCGTCAGCGGACTCTTGAATGAGCCGTTTGAGATATGCTGTGAACTCAAGTATGACGGCCTGTCCATTTCACTCATTTATGAGGACGGCAAATTGGTACAGGCTGTTACCCGCGGTGATGGTGTAAAAGGTGATATTGTGACCGATAACGTACGTACAATCAAGTCTGTACCACTGGTTTTACAAAAAGGAGACTGGCCCCGCAATTTTGAAATACGCGGTGAGGTTCTTATGCCCTGGACATCATTTGAAAGACTTAATGCCGAGCGTGAAAGACAGGAGGAACCGTTGTTTGCCAATCCCAGAAATGCAGCATCGGGCACACTGAAACTGCAGAATCCGCAAGAGGTGTCACGCCGTCAGTTGGATTCTTACCTGTACTACCTTTTGGGTGAGCAGTTGCCATGTGAAGGCCACTATGAGAATATGATGGAGGCCGCAAAATGGGGTTTCAAGGTGTCGGACCACATGAAGAAATGCACCACTATTGAAGAGGTGCTTGACTATATAAACTACTGGGACACAGAGCGCAAGAACCTGCCTGTGGCAACCGATGGCATTGTGCTCAAGGTCAATTCCCTGCGTCAGCAACGCAACCTTGGTTTCAAGGCCAAGTCACCACGCTGGGCAATTGCATACAAGTTCCAGGCAGAACGCCAACTGACACGCCTGAACAGCGTATCATATCAGGTTGGACGCACCGGAGCGGTTACTCCTGTTGCCAACCTTGACCCGGTACAACTGTCAGGTACAATCGTAAAGCGTGCAACTCTGCATAACGCAGATATAATCAAGGGATTGGATCTGCATATAGGCGATATGGTCTATGTGGAGAAGGGTGGAGAGATCATTCCCAAGATTACCGCCGTGGATATGGATTCACGTTCCCTCCTGATGGGTGATCCGGTCAAATTTGCCGATGTCTGCCCTGAGTGCGGTACCAAACTCATACGCTATGAGGGTGAGGCCGCATACTATTGCCCCAACGCCATAAGTTGCCCGCCGCAGATAAAGGGACGCATAGAGCATTTTGTGAGCCGCAAGGCCATGAATATAGACGGTCTTGGAACCGAAACGATAGACCTGTTCTACCAGGCTGGCCTGATAAAGGATATCGCTGACCTTTACACACTTAAGGCTATGGATATCTGCCGTTTGGAGGGCCTGGGAGAGAAATCGGCAGTAAGCATTGTGCACGGCATTGAGGACTCCAAAAAGGTACCTTTTGAGCGGGTTCTGTTTGCCATCGGCATACGCTTTGTAGGCGAGACCGTGGCCAAGATACTGGCACGCGCGTTCAAGTCAATGGAGGCTCTTGAAAACGCCACCATGGAGCAACTGACAGCAGTCAATGAGATAGGATCCAAGATTGCGCAGAGCATTGTGACATTCTTTAATGATGAGCGCAGCCGCCAGTTGGTAAACCGTCTCAAGGATTTCGGTCTGCAGATGGAACTGGCTCAGGATGAGCAGCAGGGCGGAAGCGAGTTGCTTAAAGACAAGATTATAGTGATTAGCGGTGTATTCAACCACCATTCACGTGATGAATATAAGGCGCTTATAGAGCACCACGGAGGCAAGAACTCCGGCAGTATATCAGCCAAGACATCATTTGTCCTGGCTGGTGACAATATGGGACCGGCCAAGCGTGAAAAAGCTCAGGAACTTGGCGTAAGGCTGGTCAGCGAGAATGAATTTCTGGAAATGATTAATGAGAAACCTTCAATAGTAACCAATGAATTACTCTTACCCTTTTAAGGGACTTGGCGTTGCCCTGGTCACACCGTTCAATAAAGACGGTCAGATAGATTTTGACAGACTGACAGGTATTGTGGAAAGCCTCATTGCCGGCGGTGTTGATTTTTTGTGCGTATTGGGAACAACAGCTGAGACTCCCACACTTACATCCGATGAACGCATTCAGGTTGTCAAAAACGTAATAAAGCAGGTAAATGGCCGCATCCCAATAATGGTAGGTTGCAGCAGCAACTGCACGGCAACCGCCGTTGAGCAGATCAAACGGTATCAGATAGACGGCATAGATGCCATTCTGAGCGCCGTACCTTTCTATAACAAGCCGTCACAGGAAGGCGTATATCGCCACTTTGCCGAGATTGCCAAGGCATCAACAAAGCCCATTATCCTGTACAACGTTCCCGGCCGTACCGGCATCAATATGACTGCCGAAACAACTCTGCGTATAGCACGTGAATTCAAAAACGTGATAGGAGTAAAGGAGGCATCGGGCAAGATGGACCAGATAAATGAGATTATCAAGGGTGCACCTGAGCATTTCAAAGTGATATCAGGCGATGACAGTCTGGCAATGGAATCTATTCACAACGGTGCTGTAGGCGTGATTTCTGTTGTTGGAAATGCCCTGCCTAATACATTCGGAAAGATGATTCATTTTACCATTGAGGGCAAACTCAATGATGCTGCCGCCATTCATAAGGAGTTTGAACCCGTGTACAGCCTGCTCTTCAAGGAGGGTAACCCGAGCGGCATAAAGGCTCTCATGGCACATCAGGGCAAACTTGAGAATATACTTCGCTTGCCGATGGTACCGGTATGTGATGATCTGAACAAGGAGATTGTTGAAGGATATGCTGCTTTCAAGGAATGAACAGATTCCTTAAATACGCAATCCTGACAGCCGGTATTATTATATCCTGCAAGCAAAACAGCCAACCCGTAGAACCGGTTGCCGATGAGCTTGTTGAGGTTCTTCCGCAGCCGGTTTACCGTTGGGGCGTAAATGTTGACAGTCTGGATATAGTGGACGGCACCATTGGCCGTAATGAGATGCTCTCAAACATACTCTTCAAGTACGGCGTATCTGCACAGACCATACATTATCTGGACCGTTCGTCAGACAGCACATGGAGCGTACGCAAGATACAGTCAGGCAAGCCGTATCACATTATACGTGACCGTGACTCAATTGCCACAGCCCGTTACTTTGTCTATGACATAAACAAGACTGATTATGCCGTTTACTCTCTGACAGACAGCATTTTCAGCTATCGCGGCACCTTACCTCTGGATACTGTTGACAACTACATAAGCGGCAGCATCCAGTCATCACTCTGGAACGCCATGATAGAGCAGGGGGCAGCCCCTGAACTGGCCGGTATGCTTGCCGATGTTTACTCCTGGACAATAGATTTCTTTGGAATCCAAAAGAATGATTCATTCTCAGTCTATTATCAGGAGTTCTACGCCGACAGCGTTAGAGTGGCCACAGGCAATATCCTGGCAGCCAATTTCATAACCGGCGGCAATAACCATTACGCATTCCGATACATCTATCATAACGAGCGTGGCGAATACTTTGATGAGAACGGAACCAGCCTGAGACGTGCATTCCTGAAAGCGCCCTTGAGTTACTCACGCATCAGTTCCAAGTTCTCAAATGCACGGGTACATCCTGTAACCAAGGTGGTTCGCGCACATCATGGAGTTGATTACGCAGCCCCTGCAGGCACTCCTGTGTATTCAGTAGGTGACGGCGTTGTTGTCACAAAGGCCTGGGACAGCAAAGGTGGCGGTAACTACCTCAAGATCAAGCATAACTCAACCTATACAACTGAGTATCTGCACCTGCGCGGATATGCAAGCGGTATAAACCAGGGTACCCACGTATCACAAGGCCAACTGATAGGTTATGTAGGTTCTACCGGAGTTTCCACAGGCCCGCATCTTGATTACCGTGTATTCAAGAACGGCACTGCCATTGACCCGCTCCGCATGGACCTGCCTGCCGTTGATCCCATAAGCCCGGAGGATATGCCGCAATATCTGTTATCCGTAAGGGAATTGATGAAAAAGGTTGGACTTGAATTACCTGACAGCATTTATGCCTTACAAGACACAATTAATACCATACAGCAATGATTAAAAACGTAATATTTGACTTTGGCAATGTACTGATTGATTGGAATCCGGCTTATCTGTTCCTGCCGCACTTTAACGGTGATCAAGAGAAATGCCGCTTCTTTACTGACCACGTCTGCAACCGTGAATGGTTCACCCGCATGGACCGCGGTGAGAGCATGGATAAGTGCGTTGCCGAGCTCCAGGCTACATACCCTGAGTATGCTGATGCCGTAGCCATGTTCCGTGACCGCTGGTTTGACATGTGCAGCGGTGAGATACCTGGTATGCTTGAACTGATCCTGGACCTCAAGAAACGCGGAGTAGGGGTTTATGGCCTCACAAACTGGCCTGCCGAAACCTTTGCCGAAGCCCGTCGCCGTTTCAAAACCATAGCCAGTATTGACAACATAGTTGTCTCAAGCCATGTAAAACTGGCCAAACCAGAACCAGCCATATACCAACTGCTGATTTCCAAATTCAATCTGAGGCCAGATGAGTGCGTCTTCATTGATGACCGCAAGGACAACGTTGATGCCGCCATCGCCCAAGGTATGAACGGCATAGTCTATCCCGGCACTGCAGAGCAACTTACTGCAATCCTTAATCCGCTTATTTTCTAACAACGCCGAACTATCAGTTTGGGGAGTCAACGCTCCACGGCTACGCCATACCTTTCCGGACCCTAAACGGCAAACTCGTCCTTATCGCCCCCTACGGGGTCGAACGTTCACTTCGTGCACTTTTTCTTGCCACGACAGAATGAGTAAACTCACTCTGTTCGTCTGGCTTAACGAAAAAGTTCCTCGAACAGTGCCGTTTTTAACGGGATCCTCCCAAGGTTTGGCGCTTTACGCCGTGTTGCTGATACTCCCCAAACTGATAGTTCGGCTACTGCAACTGGAAAGATTTTCAATAATTCATCATATAAGTTATCCGAAAAAAAACTTCAAAATATTTGGAGGGTATTCAGATTTAGACATAACTTTGCAGCACAAATAGCAAGAATATGATGATGCATCTTTCATTTTGGTGGTGGCAGAACTCAGGATACAAAAAATCGTGAGGTAGAAGCCATATATCCATAAATGAACATAATACAAGGCTCTTCGGTACTCACGAAGGGCCTTTTTTTATGATTAACAACAGCAAGAATAAAACAATAACAACATATGAATACATATCAGATTGACAGTAACGGTTATTACGGAGAGTTTGGAGGTGCTTACATTCCTGAGATTCTCTACAAGACCGTTGAGACGCTTAAAGAGAGTTACCTCCCAATCATTGAGAGTGAGGAGTTCAAGAAAGAGTACCATGCACTGCTGCGTGACTATGTAGGCCGTCCAAGCCCTCTTTACTACGCATCACGCATGAGTGAGAAATACGGCTGCAAGCTCTACCTTAAGCGTGAGGACCTGAACCACACCGGTGCCCATAAGATAAACAACTCAATCGGCCAGATACTGTTGGCTAAGCGTATGGGCAAGACACGCATCATTGCAGAGACCGGTGCCGGACAGCATGGTGTGGCTACGGCAACCGTTTGCGCCCTTATGAATATGCCCTGCCGCGTATATATGGGTGCTCTTGATGTGGAGCGCCAGGCAGTGAACGTGGAGCGTATGCGTATGCTGGGTGCTGAGGTGATGCCGGTTTACAGCGGTAACAAAACTCTGAAGGATGCCACAAATGAGGCTATCCGTGACTGGTGCTGCAATCCTTCTGATACCTTCTATATAATAGGTAGTACAGTAGGTCCGCATCCATATCCTGATATGGTAGCCCGTCTGCAGAGCGTTATTTCTGCAGAAATAAAGGAGCAACTGCAGGAGAAAGAGGGCCGTGATTATCCCGACTATCTGATGGCATGTGTAGGCGGAGGCAGCAATGCTGCAGGAACAATATATCATTATATTGATGATGAGCGTGTTAAGATTGTTCTTGGTGAGGCTGGTGGTATGGGTATTGAGACCCCGCAGACCGCCGCTTCAATGGAAATAGGAACTCCGGGAATACTGCACGGCAGCCGTATCATGGTGATGCAGACTCCCGATGGCCAGATTATTGAGCCATATTCAATATCGGCCGGATTGGATTATCCTGGCACAGGACCTATCCACTGCAACCTCTATAAGCAGGGCCGTGCGCAGGTAATGGCTGTTAATGACAGCGAGGCTCTTCAGGCCGCTTTTGAGCTGACACGCCTGGAAGGTATTATCCCGGCTCTGGAGAGCAGCCACGCACTGGCTATGCTGCCCAAGATGAAGTTCAACAAGAATGATGTGGTGGTGCTTACCGTAAGCGGACGCGGCGACAAGGACCTGAACACATATCTGAAACATAAAGATGAGATTGACTATGCAGCAATTTAAATACCATACTATCAGCAAGAAGGTTCCTGGTGACCTGCTCACTCCCGTAACCGCCTATCTGAACGTACGCGACCTCTACTCACAGAGCGTGCTCATGGAGAGTTCAGATTATCACGGCGGTGAGAACTCCAAGTCATTCATTGCCATAAACCCCGTAGCAACGGTAAGCATTGCGCATGGAATAGGCAATATGCTGTTCCCTGACGGAACTACAAAGGAGCACACAATTGATGCTGATTATGATGCAGCTCACCTTATAAATGATTTTCTGAGTCAATTTTCAATAGAGGGCGAGGGCAGCAACTACTGCGGTCTTTACGGTTTTACCACATTCAACGCCGTACGTTACTTTGAGAACATAAACATCAAGGATGAGACCCAGGCCGAGAATGATGCAGCCGATATGCAATATACACTGTTCAAGAGCATTGCAGTGTTTGATCACTTTAGTAATGAACTGACTCTGATAGAGTTGCTTGGTGAAAATGAGAAAGGCACCCTTGACAAGTTTGAGCATGAACTGAGCGCTCCCACATACCACACATTTTCATTCCACGCAGTTGGAGAGTGCACCAGCACCCTTACCGATGATGAGCACCGCGAGAACATACGCCGCGGCATAGCTCACTGCAAGCGCGGCGATGTGTTCCAGATTGTGCTCTCCAGGCGTTTCAAGCAGTCATACACAGGTGATGACTTCCAACTGTACCGCGCATTGAGGAGCATCAATCCCAGCCCGTATCTGTTCTACTTTGACTTTGGCGGTTTCCGCATATTCGGTTCAAGCCCTGAGACTCACTGCCGTATAGCAGGACGCCAGGCTTACATTGACCCGATTGCCGGAACAACCAAGCGTACGGGAAATGCCGAGCAGGACCGCGTAAACGCACTTTACCTTAAGAATGATCCCAAGGAGAATGCTGAGCACGTGATGCTGGTGGATCTTGCCCGTAACGATTTGAGCCGCAACTGCCATAACGTACACATTGACTTTTACAAGGATATGCAGTACTACAGCCACGTGATACATCTGGTAAGCCGTGTATCGGGTGAACTGGATGAGAACGCTGATCCTATACGTGCATTCATTGACACATTCCCGGCAGGTACTCTGAGCGGTGCTCCCAAGGTACGTGCAATGCAGCTTATAAGCGAGTATGAGCCGCACAACCGCGGTGCTTACGGCGGATGCATCGGCTTTATAGGCTTTAACGGTGATCTTAATCAGGCAATCACCATACGCACCTTTGTGAGCCGTAACGGTGAACTTTGGTTCCAGGCCGGCGGCGGCATAGTGGCCAAGAGCGATGTGGAGTATGAATTACAGGAGGTTAACAACAAGCTGGGCGCACTGCGCAAGGCTATCTTAATGGCAGAGAAGTTATGATAAAGACCATAATAATAGATAATTACGACTCATTCACTTATAACCTGAGCCACCTGCTCAAGGAACTGGGTGCTAGCGTGACTGTAGTTCGTAACGATAAGTTTCAGATTGAGGATCTGGAACAGTATGACAAGATTGTGCTCTCTCCGGGTCCTGGAATACCCAGTGAGGCCGGTCTTATGCCTCAGGTTATCAAGGCATATGCAGGCCGCAAGCCTATTCTGGGCATCTGCCTGGGACATCAGGCCATTGGTGAGGCCTTTGGAGCCAAGTTGCTCAACATCGGTAACGTAGTTCATGGAGTAGCCACACCAGCACATCTTACTGCACAGGATTACCTGTTTGAGGGGCTGCCCGCAGACCTTGAGGTAGGGCGCTACCACTCATGGGTGGTCGATACAGACGGATTACCGGAATGTTTGGAAGTGACGGGAGTCAGTGATGACGGCTACATAATGTCAATGAGGCATAAGGAGTATGACATCCGCGGCATTCAGTATCATCCTGAGAGCGTGCTTACACCCGATGGAAAAGCAATCATCAACAACTGGTTAAATCATTAAAAATAAATACATTATGAAACAGTATCTTTTGAAACTGATTGAGGGTGCCACCTTTACACAGGAAGAGGCACACACTATTATGCTGAACATCATTGACGGCAAGTACAATGACCAGCAGATTGCCGCTCTGCTTATGGCTATCCAGACACGTGGAGTGACCGTAGATGAACTTCTGGGACTGCGTCAGGGCCTGCTTGAGACCGGCAAGCGTGTTGATTTTGACTCAGAGAACACCCTTGACATTGTTGGTACAGGCGGTGATGGTAAGAACACATTCAACATCAGTACATGCTCTGCATTTGTTATTGCAGGAGCCGGATTCAAGGTAACCAAGCACGGCAACGGCGGAAGCAGCAGTGTAAGCGGTGCCAGCAACGTTCTGCAGGAACACGGAGTGAAATTCACCGATAATATCGATGCTTTGCGCCGCTCACTTGACGAATGCGGCGTCTGCTACTTCCATGCACCGCTCTTTGCATACGGCATGAAGTCTGTAGGCCCAACCCGTAAGGCTTTGGGCATTCCCACATGCTTCAATCTGCTTGGCCCGCTTGTAAATCCCTGCCACCCCAAGAACTCACTGCACGGAACCGCTACACAGGCTCAGATGAGGCTCTACGTGAACATTCACCAGCGCATTGGTGATAACTTTGGTGTCATTACCAGTTATGACGGCTATGATGAGATTTCACTCACCAGCGGTTTCAAGTTTGTGACCAACTTCTTTGAGAAAGTATTCACTCCCAAGGATATGGGTCTTGACTACGTATCACCCGAGGATATATTTGGCGGCAACACAATTGCTGAGGCAAAGGCCATATTTGACAATGTACTTGATGGTAAGGCAACCGAGGCCCAGAAGAGCGTAATCATTGCCAACGCTGCCTGCGGTATTGGTATCATGGACCGCAACCTTAGCATTGAGGACAGCGTTGCTATGGCACGTGAATCACTTGAGAGCGGTCGCGCATTGCAGACATTCCGCAAATTCGTTGAATTGAATTCATGAAAGATATCCTGCAGGAAATAGTAGCCTATAAGAGGATTGAGGTGGAGCAGCAAAAACAGATTGTCTCACCCCGTGACCTCTATGCCCGTGTTGAAAAGCTTATGGCTGATGGTATAACAGCCCGAAGCATGAGCCGTTCACTCGCCGAAAGCCCCTATGGAATAATAGCGGAATTCAAGCGCAAGAGCCCATCAAAAGGCTGGATCCATGAGGATGCCCGGCCTATGGATGTGGTGCCCAAGTATGCCGCCTCAGGAGCATCGGCCTTGAGCATACTCACTGATAACAAGTACTTTGGCGGCACGCTTGATTTCATTCCGCAAGTACGCAAGGCTGTGGATATTCCCATACTGCGTAAGGAGTTCATCATTGATGAATATCAACTGTTTGAAGCCCGCTATGTCGGTGCCGATGCAGTGTTGCTCATAGCCGCTGACCTGAGCAAAGAGGAGTGTCGTGCACTTACACGTACTGCTCATGACCTTAAACTGGAGGTACTGCTTGAGATGCATAGCGAGCAGGAACTGGATTATCTGGAGTGTGAGCCCGATATGGCCGGTATAAACAACCGCAACCTGGGCACTTTCCACACCGATGTGGCTAACTCATTCCGTCTGGCAGAAAAGATGGACACAGAGGTTGTTAAGGTGAGCGAAAGCGGTATAAGCAATTCTGATATCGTACGCCTGTTACGTCAGGCCGGATTCCGTGGATTCCTTATGGGCGAGTGTTTCATGAAAGAAAAGGATCCGGGCCTGGCTCTTAAACAGTTCATTCAAGCGATATGATTATCAAGGTCTGTGGAATGCGTGATGCTAAGAATATCAGGGATGTAGAGAATCTGCGCCCTGATATGATGGGGTTCATGTTCTGGAACGGCAGCAAGCGTTATGTGTCTCAAAAGCCTGAATACTTGCCTAAACTGTACAGAGTAGGGGTCTTTGTAAACCCTGAACTGGACGATGTGATATCAAAAGTCAAGGAGTTTGGGCTCAAACGCATACAACTTCATGGCACGGAATCAGCAGCGTTCTGCCATTCCGTTTATTCGGCAACTAAACTGCCTGTCACAAAGGCCATTTCAATAGCAACGGAGTCGGATTTTGAGATCTGCCGCCAGTATGAGCAGGAAAATGTAGTTGATATGTTCCTGTTTGACACCAAATGCAGCGGGTGGGGCGGCAGCGGTCAGAGTTTTGACTGGAGTTTGCTTGACAATTATCAGGGCAGCAAACCGTTCCTTCTGGCTGGAGGCATCGGCCCAGGAATGGAAGAGAGCATTGCCGGCATAAAGCACCCACAGTTCTACGGCATAGACCTTAACAGCCGATTTGAGACTGCGCCAGCCGTAAAAGAGATTAGTAAATTGAGTCTATTTATCAATAACATAAGAAGTTATGAACAGAATAAATAAATTGTTCGCCACAAAGGAACAAGGCATCTTGTCACTATATTTCTGTGCCGGACACCCCACACTGGAGAGCACCGCACAGATAATCCGCACACTTGAAAAGAAAGGCGTTGATATGATTGAAGTTGGAATACCGTTCAGTGACCCCATGGCTGACGGCCCTGTAATCCAGGATGCCGCAACCAAGGCTCTGCGCAATGGTATGACCCTGAAACTGCTGTTTGAGCAACTCTCAGACATACGCAAGGACGTAACAATGCCGCTGGTATTCATGGGTTACCTGAATCCTATCTACCAGTATGGTTATGAGGCATTCTTCAAAAAGTGCAATGAGATTGGTATTGACGGCGTTATTATCCCTGATCTGCCGTTTAAGGACTATCTTGAGACAGTTAAGCCCATTGCCGATAATTATGATGTACGTATAATTATGCTCATCACACCTGAGACAAGCGATGACCGCATACGCTTTATTGATGACAATACTGACGGATTCATCTATATGGTAAGTTCTGCTGCCACTACCGGTGCACAGAAGGAGTTTGACCGCCAGAAACAGGAATACTTCAACCACGTGAACGGCATGAATCTGAAGCATCCTCGTATGATTGGATTTGGAATCAGCAACAAACAGACCCTTGAGAGTGCTCAGGCCAATGCTGCAGGTTGTATTATCGGCAGCAAGTTTGTGCAATTATTGGAGCAGTTTGGCAACGCTGAAGAAGCGTTTGGTGCGTTGGGAGAAGCTCTGCAGAGGTGAGGGCCGGAATTCGCTTACGCGCATCCCTTCCCCTGCGGGGAGCTAATTGCCACAAACAAATACAGCCCGACAGCATAGCTGACGGGCTAATTCATTTTGCACTTCCTCCGTGACAGTGAGCAAGCTCTCTATCCCGGTGGGAGCGCAAAATGAATAAAGGCATCGATTTTCGATGCCTTTATTCATTTTGTGATTCCGCCGGGATTATGCTTTCTGATATTTGTTAATATTTGTAAACACATAATTGGTTATAATATTGATAGTTAGATGTATTTATGGGATAATAGATACTAATAGATAATAAAAGTGTTGGAACAATGTTGGAACACTTAATATTTTTATTATCTTTGTAGTGCAAACCTATAATTTTCTTGATATGTCTACCTATTATTCATTCAAAACGGATGGTGTTGTAACCATCAGAGTCCGCATTGGTAAGCGTGTAAACGGGGTTGTAACAGAACTCGTTGGACTTAAAAAAATTATTACAAATTTATTTGTTTCTCAGAAGGATTGGGATGATTATCACAAGCTTCAGTCTGTAAATGCGCGGGATAAGTTTCTGCAGAGGAATCCTAAATTTGGTGCGAGTATTGGGCAGCTGCAGGAAATCCGGAAGCGGATTGATTCTTGCGGGACTGACATGAACCCGCAGAAGATGGATGATATTATTAATGCGGTGGTGAATGCGCAGCAGATTGAGCGGGAGAAGAAACGCCTGAAGGAGGAAGAGGAAGACAAACAGGCTAAAGAGGCTGCTGATATGCTCCGGAACAGGATGACGCTATCCAAATTCATTGACCGGTACATTAAAGAGATTAAAGAGGAAAAGCGGACTACCCTGCAGTATGGGCGCACTTATGCCCGTGGATCCAAATTCAATACGGCTAATGCCTTGGGACACTTTAAGGAGTTCATGAAGGATACGGGCATCACATACGACTTTAAAGATGTTGACCTGGAGTGCTATAATAAGTATAGGAATTGGCTTATGGCCCGGGACATAAGCAAAATTAAGTTCAAGGATACTGAGCGTAACTATAAGAAGGCCCACCCTGTACCTAAGGGGGAAGTTAGGCATTACTCTGATAATACCATTGCACGTTTCATAAAGCAGCTGAAGGCGGTTCTGCGGGCGGCTGAGAGCCGCGGATATCCGGTTAACCCTGCTTACAAGAGCGCAGAGTTCAAGGGTAAGGTTGAGGATATTGATTCTATCTATCTGACACGTGCTGAGCTGGAGAAGATGGAGAATGTGGATCTTGCCAAGACTGAGGATAAGAAGAACTATGAGCTGGCCAGGGATTTATTTATGATTGGTGTGTGGACTGCGCAGCGTGTGTCTGACTATAATAACCTGAAGCCGGAGAATATTAAGGTTGAGGATGACAATGGTACTGAGATGACTTATATCTCCATTCACCAGCAGAAGACGGGCCGTCTGGTAGAGATTCCTTGCAATGCCAAGGTTTGCGCTATACTGCAGAAATATCCTAAGGGTTTGCCCCATCTGAGCGAGCAGAAGATTAACCTTTATATTAAGGATATTGGCAAGATGGCGAAGATTAACGATAAGGTTGAGGTTAAAGAGTCCCGTGGCGGAAAGGTGGTTAAGACTTACTTTAAGAAATATGAGCTAATTGGCACACATACAGCACGTAGGACTGGCGCAACGCTGATGTATCTGGCAGGGATTCCTATCTATGACATCATGCGTGTGACGGGCCACAAGAGCATAAATACATTGGAGAAATACATCAGAGCTGACAAGCTGGAGGTGGCCCAGAAACTGAGGAACAGTTACGCCTACTTTAAGTGACCTTTTGTAGGCGGTTTAGACGGTATGAAACAGCCGGGCGGAGAGCCTGGCTGTTTCTGTATAATCAAACAGAAATGCGGTGTAATACATAAAAATGCTTAAATGGGTGTGTTGTGTCACGATTTGTCAAAAATAATTTTATGAATAGTTATCCTAAAGCGTTTTACACTTTTGAAATATGGCAGTTTTTGGGGTCTGATTCGGGGTGAATTTTAATGGTAAATTGGTGTTTTTTGAGACGATTTGTGCATATAGGGCGGGTAAATATGCAAAACTAAAGAAAAACGTTACCTATGAGTGAGATTTACACTACAAAATGGTACAAGTTTGAAATGTATTGCTATAAATTTGCCGCCAACGATGAGTCCTGTATATGCTTATGGGAGTATCGGAAACCGAACTATCTGACCAAATCCGCCTGCATGAAGTGTATATTTTTGTTAAAATACACCGGCCCTTTCTGTGCATTGGGCGGAGGTGGTTTGATGAGGTATATGGCTGTTTCCTACGGGCGGGTTATGATAAGCTAGTTGTTCTTTAAAAATTCGACCTCTGCAGAGAACTATTAACTTATTACGAATAATTGAAAGTGATGGACGACCACCTGTATCGTTACCAGCGACTGATTGCCAACAGGATTAACAGGCACGAGATAGCCAATTATTTCTTGTTGGACTGGAGAAGATTGACGGACGGTTTCAAGACGGAACGTTTGCATTGTTTTATTTTCTGTATCAATGACCGCAACAGACAGATTGCGGCGATAAATGGTTGCCTGTTTACGTACAGGCTTTATCTGATGGCCACGGATTACAAGTATTACCTGGCATTCTGGGACCACGGTTGCCCTTTCAGGGATTATTGTGATGTGCTGATCAAGACTCTTGAGAAGGCTGATAACTATACAGTGACAAGTGACGGTCCCACCCCTGCACTGAAGGAGAATAAAAGGAGGAGCACTATTCTGGATACTGAGCAGGCGCAGAAGCTGCTGGGACGATTGCCTAATGAACTGTATTGCGCTGGCAAATGGGCTGAGTGCGTAACAAAGGCATTCAAAAGCCAGGTGGCATACGTGGTGGGCAAGCTGCTTGGGATAAACGGACGGGAGAAATGGATTGGCTTTGAAGACTTATGGGGTGTTGCTGGGCTTGGGAAAGCGTTCTATGCACTTAACGGGAGGCCGCTGGACAAGATGATATTGTCGGTCTATCCGGAATATAACGACATCCTTTACAAAGTTTAACATAGGAATGATGGTATGCCGATGGTATCCTGATGGGATGCCATCGGCTTTTTTATGGTATGTCAATGGTATGCTGATGGTATGTCAATGGTATTTCAATGGTATACTAATGGTATGCCAGCGAAATACCATAAATACCATTGGTTCTGAAAATGTGCCCTACAGCATATCTGTGACGGGGTTACTATGGTATGTCACTTTGAATCCGCTGAGATACCATAATCCATTAAAATCCATTGTCCACTTTTGTGCCGTGACAACGAAACGAGGCCTTAAAGTTGTTTGCGAGTGAAAAAATGAAGTTTAATCTATTCAATTCTGATTATGGAAATTGAGAATGACAGAGTTCTGGCCACCCTTACTGTGGGTGAATACAAGGAGGTGATTGGCCAGGTGATGGATAAGAGGCTGAAGAAAAAGGAGGAAGAGCATGAGTACGGATTCGGCCTGGAGTGCATAGAGAAACGTTACCATGTTACCAAGGGAACGGCACAGACCTATAAGAATACGTTCCTGAAGCAGGCTATAATGCAGCATGGCCGTAAGATTAGAGTTGACTTGACTCTTGCCGATAAGTTGTATGCGCACAGGAATGATGTTGATCCTGATGCAGTGTTGGGTGATGGTTCTTTCAAATGAGCAAGGTATGTTCTACAATAAGCTTTTGAACTATGGAAGAGTATAAAGAGCCTAAAAAACGTGAGTTCTGGAAGCCGGAACCCAAGACGTTTTCTTTCTTAAGGAAGGGTGTGTGGAATGTTGAGCCTTGTGGCGTGATGGATCCTTACTCGGCATATACGTATATAAGGGATGGCGTTTCACGGCCCCAGACGGAACGGCTGAGGAATATTTTTGACCCTGATGCATTCAAGAAATACAAGCGCAGCCAATTTGAAACGGTAGTATTTAGCGGTGTGTATGACAAGAAGTGTGATGAGGGGCTGAAGAAGCCTTCCGGCTATGTGTGCTTTGATTTTGACCATGTGGATGTGAAAGCTACGCGGGAGCTGCTGATGAGCCTTGAGATGTTTGAGACGGTGCTGATGTTCAAGAGCCCATCCGGACACGGCGTGAAATGGGTGGTGAACAACAAGACGCTGTTCCATCACAAGGCATTCTATGTGGCGGTGTATAACTACCTGAAGGAGAATTACCATCTGGTGGCTGATCTGGATGCGGCTGACCTTTCGCATGGATGCCTGCTGCCGTGGGACCCGGATGTGTATATAAACCCCAACTACATGTAGAGGGATGTCAGCTGAGGATTTTGATGTTGAATTGTGGCTTAAGGCGGGCCGTGACGATAAGGAAGAGTCACGGCCTGCAGAGGCCGCCACGTTCACGCCCAGCGCAGAGCTTACAGATGACATTGAGACGGTGGTACGCAGGATTGAGGCAAGGGCTATAGACCTTACGGCCACCTACGGTGACTGGCGGGATATGGGGTTTGCACTGGCGGACGGTCTGGGTGAAAGCGGACGGGACTATTTCCTGCGGATAAGCAGGTTCTACCCCAAGTACAATGAGACCGATGCAAATAAGCAGTACAACCGATGTCTGAGGGGCAAGAGAAAAGGGATTACGATAAAGACTTTCTTCCAGAAAGCCAAGGATGCAGGGATTGATATCAGAACAAGAACATTTATGAGCAATAAGATGCAGCCGGTACAGACGGAGCCTGAGAGCAAGAAAAAAGATAAAGTGAAGATTGCCAGATTGCCAACTTTGCCAGCCTTGCCAGACGGGGAAAACGGCGGGATTGCCAAAAACGAGGGGTTGGCAAACCTGGCAATCTTGGCAAAGTGTGACGGACTGCCTACGTTCTCGGACAGGATCCAGGAGGAGTTGCCTGATTTCCTGAGGATGGTGGCCAGCCATGGGGATTCATATCAGGAGAAGGATGTGCTGGTGCTGGGGACAATCGCTACGGTATCGGCCTGTTTGCCTAACGTGAGCGGGCTTTACGATGGTGTTGAGGTGTATCCGAACCTGTTCCTGTTCATCACGGCAAGGGCAAGCAGCGGCAAGGGACGGTTGAATTTGTGCAGACTGCTTGTGGAGAGCATCCATGAACAGCTTTTTGAGGTATATAAGATGGAGCGTGAGGAGTATGAGATGAAGAGAAAGGAGTATGAGCAGAGCAAGACTCCGGGCATACCAAGGCCCAACCCTCCGGTAAAGAACATGCTGTTTATCCCGGCCAACAGCAGTGCCACATCGGTCTATCAGATCCTGGGAGAAAGTAATGAACGGGGCCTGATATTCGAGACTGAGGGTGATACGCTTGCTTACTCTTTTGCCAGCGACTTTGGAAACTTCAGCGACGGGTTCAGGAAGGCGTTCCACCACGAGCCTATAAGCTACCATCGGCGCAAGGATGATGAGCATGTGGACATAAAGCACCCGCAGTTGAGCACGGTTCTGAGTGGCACGCCTGAGCAGCTGCGGAGCCTGGTGAGGGATGCGGAGAACGGGCTATTCAGTAGATTCATCTACTACAGGCTGAACACCGGACTGACGTGGAAGAATGTGTTTGCCACCCCTACGGGACGCAGCCTTAACGTGGAGTTTGAGGAGCTGGGCCAGACATTTGCGGGATTCCATAAGAGTCTGCAGGAAGCGCCTTACCTGAGGTTCTGCCTGAGAGCAGGACAGATAATAAGGTTCAATGACTATTTTGAGCGGCTGCAGAACAGGCTTTACAGCCAGTATGGGGATGATATCATAGCCAGCGTGCGGCGAATGGGTCTTATATTCTACCGCATAGCCATGATTCTGAGTACTCTGCGGCTGATGGAGACCGGTGACTTTTATACTAACATGGTGTGCAGCGACCAGGACTTCAGTAGTACGATGAACATTGTGGATGCCATAATACAACATACGGTGGATGTGTATGTGGAGGTGTGCAGCACTGCGGAACCGATGGCACAGGACAAGAACCTGGCAAGGCAGAAGTTCTACGAGGCGTTGCCGGAGCGTTTTGAGCGCAGTGGATACTTGGCGGTTGCCGCAAGCCTGGGAATGCCCACAAGAACCGCTGACAGATATATAAACCAGTTGTGCCAGAACGGAGCACTGGAGCGTCCGTGCTACGGCGTGTATGCAAAGCCCACACAGACGGAATAACCTATGTGAATGAGAGATTATCAGATTATTATGCAGTTGAGCGATTGTTACGAAATAAAGATGTACTTTTGTAATGCTCTTGGGCCAGCGGGCCCTATAGGGAGCTTATTTGAAGTATTCTGCTTTAGTTTCGCTGAGTTCTTAAAAAATTCGACAACAACTAAGAAGCCATCTGTGAGACCAAGGCCGAATGCCTGTGAAAGGTGTATATGTGACCCCAAAAGGGTTTACAATATTCCCTTCCGCATGGCATCGGTCTATATGGTTAGATGGCTGAAGGTTAGTCGAATTTCCGTAAGAACTCTATTCCCTATAGCCGCTGTCATGCGGTTTTTTTGTACCGCTTGGTCAATACCGCATAAAAGACGGTTTTTCAGCTGGTTAACAATTGAACTATAAAGCAGATACCACCCTTATTCCCCACGATTTACGACCTGTTAAATCCGCTACTGCAGCCAGACAATTGTGTGCCCGGCTTGGATAACCTTTGAACGATAGCGGAGCACAAAAACCGGTGACCGGACTATCGGCTGTGGGCTGGCCCATTGTGACGATAGATTTAATTGATTATAAAAACGGTGTGTCTTGGAGTGACGGCGGGTGGATATTTGTTTTAATAAAAAACTAAAAATATTCCGCCGCGAACAATGTTTTTTGTATCTTCGTGGCGGAATATTTATTTTAATTATGAGATCACTTATTGTTGCAAGAGAAAAAGAGCAGGCAATGCTTGGAAGGCTTATGGAAGAGCCTACAGCGCAGTTTCTGGCTGTATATGGCAGACGTAGAATAGGAAAAACTTTCCTTATCCGTGAATATTTTGATGACAATTTTGCATTCAGGCACACTGCTGTTTCTCCACTGGAATTTCAGGATAAGGATGAGACATTGTTATACAAGATCCAGCTTGAGGAATTTGCCCATTCTCTTGAGAAATACGGGGCCAAAATTGAAGGTCCTTTGGTAAACTGGTTCGATGCTTTCCATAAACTGGAAGACTTGCTGGACCGCAAGCGGACTAAGAAGAAGATGGTTGTATTTATTGATGAGATGCCTTGGCTTGACACCGCCAAATCCGGTTTCATGTCTGCTTTTGAACACTTCTGGAACGACTGGGGCTGTGCAAAACATAATCTTCTGCTTATAGCTTGCGGCAGCGCTTCAACATGGATGCTTGATAAACTGATAAACAACAAAGGAGGTCTTTATGGCCGTACAAACAGGGAAATGCACATGCATCCGTTTACCCTGAATGAGACCGAACGCTATTTCAAGTCCAGGAATATTGCTATGGACAGATATGATATTGTACAGACTTATATGATTATGGGAGGTGTGGCTTACTATATGTCATTCTTTGAACCAGGCAAATCTCTGTCGCAAAATATTGATGAAGTCTTTTTTAGCGAAGGCGGTTTCCTTTTGTCAGAATATGAGCGACTCTTTACCTCTCTCTTTGCAGACAATGGCAATTACAAAAAAATAGTAGAAACTCTGGCCGGACTCCGCTACGGCGCGACCAGAGAGCAGATTTCAAATGATACCGGAATATCCGCTGGAGGCAACCTTAGTGATATGCTCAAGGCTCTTGTCAAGAGCGACCTTGTGACGACATATTACAATTTTGGCGAAACCAAACGTAATCTCTACTATAAACTCACGGATATGTTCTGCCTGTTTTATCTGGGTTTTGTGAGCAAGAACCCGACTAACAATCCTCATTTCTGGCAGGACAACCAGACATCGCCCAAACTGAACCGATGGCGCGGAATAGCATTTGAGGATGTCTGTTTTGTGCATCAGGAGGAAATACGTGCTGCATTAGGTATTTCGGGGGTACAAGCCGAGATTTACCCTTGGAGATCCACTCCCGACGGTGAAGTGCCAGGTGCTCAGATTGACATGCTTATTGACCGTGCTGACAGGGTAATGAACCTTTGTGAAATGAAGTTTACCCAAGGCGACTTTACCATAGACAAAGACTATGATGAAAAGTTACGGAACAAGATAACTGCGCTTTTGGCTGCAACAAGGAATAAAAAGAATATCCATCCCACTCTGGTAACTACATACGGTCTAAAAGTGAACATGTACAGCAACCGTATTCAGCGTGTTGTCACGATGGATGACCTTTTCTAACCTTTATTTTCTGTTGGCAAATATTTGCGGGCGTTATGAGTGAACAGAAGACTGTTGGGAAGATGCTCAGGTTGCTGAGGCTTCTTGTATTCAATGTAAGTAAACCGATTGCGGTGGTTGCCCAGAGGTCTGATATGAGTATCAGGACGGTTTACAGGTATCTGGAGACTTTCAAGAGTGCGGGAATGACTGTGACGCGGCGGTACGGCACTGTTTATACCGTGGAACTGGGTGTGCTGGAGGATCCTGACGAAGCAGGCAAGCCCAATAACGAGGCGCTTAAGAAGCTTGAGAAAGGCATCATACTGCAGAAACCGTGTCAAGACCTGAAGATGCCCAGGGATACATACCAGGTGCTGGAGCAGATGGATGAGGAGAAGATACTGGATGATGCTCCTTACTTGAAACGTGCGGTGGCCAATGTGTCACTGCTACAGAATGCGGTGGAGATGGGCCGTAAGGTGAAAGTTACATACGATTCAAATCGCTGGGGCAAACGTATGACAAGGCTGATAGAGCCCTACGATTTCTTCTTTTACTACAACTATGTGTGGTGTTACGACAGCGATAAGAAAAAGAACTTACCGCTGCGCATAAGCCGTATGGGCGAAGTTAACATAACCGATGAGCCGTGGGCCCATGGTCAGCGGCATAATAAGCAGGCAATTGACGCTTTCGGCTGCTGGGGACACACTACAAAGCATATAAAGCTGCGCATGACCATGCAGGCCCGCAACCTGATGACCGAAGCCCACCCCCTGTCAATGATTGACATGAAGGAAGACACCCGCTACAAGGACGGCAAGCGCTGGATACTTGAAACCAATGTATGCAGTTACGAGGGTCTGACCCGCTATATTATGGGAATGCTGGATGAGATAGAGATACTGGAGGGCGAAGGCCTGAAGGAATACATCCAGGAATGGCGGGAGAAGATCAGTGCGGTAGAGATATAACATTATTGGAAAAGTAACTATTGAGAAGAATCCGAAAGGATTCGCAGAGAAGGCTTACACGGGACGTGTGGGCCTTTTTCTTATTATCCCACAAAGACCATTGAATATCAATCAAAGACCAATATATTGTAAAGTTGCACATGAGGCGGTTATGTGTGCAAAATAGTAGTTGGAATAGTTGCAAACGGTATTTTTTGTGTATATATTTGTAATGGTCTTTCACACTATAACAGAGTCTGATACCATGAAAACACTCACTTCAATCCCCTTTGGGCAGATGTCCGGCAGCGCGGGTATAGTCACGGCCCGCAGCACTAGATTCGGAACCATACTAAGCGGACGTTGCCATCAGCCGGGACGTGTTACTCCCAATCAAAAAAACAGTCGTGCTCTGTTTGCCCGTGTGGGCAGGAGCTTTAAGCGCCTTACCGCGGAGCAGGCTGAGGCGTGGGCTGCGTTTGCTGCAGCTCATGCCTTTGGGAGCCGCATGCGGACTCAGAGCCCGGCGGTTAATGCTTACGTTACGCTGAATTGCAACCGTGCGCTGCTGGGACTGGAGATGCTGGTGGTGCCGCCTACGGAGATTCCGGCTATTCCTGATGTGGAGTACAGCAATATCATTGTTACTCCTGGACTGATTCAGTTTAGCCGTTTGGTTAATCCGGGTACGGGTTACAGGCTGGCGGTACGGATGAGTGCTGCAGCAAGTGCCGGGAAGACGTACGGCGGTGGGCTGCCGGTGCT